>JAGGDZ010000147.1 GCA_024648655.1 Chloroflexota bacterium
GGTCAACATTGTGTATAAACTGCGGGACGCGGCACAGACGTCGAGAAGAAATTTCACGATGCTTACCGGACAGGCACACGCTCATGGATATGGTCACCTGCCAGCGAACGGTGGGCAAAAAGCAGGCACGCTTGGATGTCTTCTGGCTCCAGAATCGGGTATTCTTGAAGAATCGTCTCTGCGGTATCTCCTGCTGCAAGCATTCCTAGGACGTGTTCCACCGCGATGCGCATGTCGCGAATGATGGGCTTGCCGCCAAAGACATCCGGGCGCGCGGTGATGCGCTTGAGTAGTTCGGAATTAGTGGTCATGTCCCCTCCGTGGTTATTGCGTCCGGCTACCCCGGCACCGCCAAGAGCATGGCGTCGAGGAGGCGTTTTTCGTTGCAGCCTTGAGGATAGAGGGCGGATAGGGCATTGGCAAGGCGGAGGAAGTCGGGGCCGCGGTCTTGCTCGGCGTCGATTAGTGTCCGCAGCCTCTAAGGCGACGGCGGTTGGGAAATGCGGATACGACCGTCGCGGATCGTGACAACCGCCTGTATTTCCAACGCTTGGCGATGCCGCTTGAGCACCTCGGCAATCAAGACAATGCGTCGCTCCACTGGTACGTCCGGGAGGCGCACCAAGCCCGCATGAGGGACCCTTTGCACGTAAACAAGCTCTCCGAAGTCGGTATCGATCGTCACCAAAATTCTGCCGTCGTCGGCAGCGCGTTCTAGGAGTGCCCGATCTCCTGGATCGGCTCCCAGCTCACGAGCCTCTATCACGTCATGCCCCTGATCGCGCAGCCATTCTGCCAGACGGTGGCCCGCACATCGATCTACTAGGAATCTCACGAATCCGCAATCGATACGGCGGCCAGTGAATCTTTGGCGATAACTGCGTGCGCGTAGGCAGTACAGGCGAGAATGTCGTCTGGTTCCAGTTCGGGGTAATCCTCTAAAATGGCCTCCATCGTTACGCCCTGCGTAATCAGACTCAGGATGAGTTCCACCGAAATTCGCATGTCGCGGATGATGGGCTTGCCGCCAAAGACATCCGGGCGTGCGGTGATGCGCTTGAGTAGTTCGGGATTAGTGGTCATGTCCCCTCCGTAGTTATTACGTCTGCTGTTCGGCTACCTCGGCACAGCCAAGAG
>JAGGDZ010000109.1 GCA_024648655.1 Chloroflexota bacterium
AACACGGTTGATGTCGTCGATGTCGCCGATGTCTGCCTCGACCGCAATGGCTTCGTGACCACGCTCCCTGATGTCGATGCTGGTTTGCTCGACCAGCCTTCCGTTGATGTCGGTGGCGACCACGCTCGCGCCCTCATCGGCGAGCCGCAGGGCGATTGCCCTGCCCATTCCCTGTGCCGCGCCCGTTACCAGCGCGACTTTGCCATTGAGAGACATTGGATTCCTCCGTAGTTTCTGGTGCCTGTCCGAAATTCACGCGATAGCATCGAATCGCCGTACGGTCGGGCTGTCCTGAGATAACACGGACTATATGTGGGCGTTCTGAAGATGTCAATTGCCGCGAACCGCGCCTTAGTGCGCTGCGTGCCCCTTTCAACACCGGTATGAATCGCTGGCTTACAAAGTCGCCGCAATTGGAATCGCCAATGTGAGCAGATTAGAGTTGACATAATGCAAAAAGGGGCATATTATGCCCGAAATAGACTTCAGGTATCTTAGCTCCCGAAATAACATTTATAGATAATCCTTCCTGAAATAACGTTCGCAAACTGCACTCAATTCACGGCTGTTGGAACCAACCTAAGCTTTCTGCCGGAAACAGCGTCGGAGTTACGAGATGAGTCACATGGAGGCAACGATGAGTAAGGATCGAAGATTCTACCTGTTATTTGTGCTTGGAGCGACGCTCGCGCTGCTGTTTGCTGCGGCCTGTGGCGCTTCGGAGCCCCAGGTCGTCGAAAAGATAGTCGAAGTCGAGAAGGTCGTCGAGGTTGAGAAGGTAGTGGAGAAGGAAGTTCCGGTGGAGGTGGTGAAAGAAGTCGAGAAGGTGGTCGAAGTCGAGAAGGAGATCGTGAAAGAGGTCAGGGAGATTATCGTCGCAACGCCCGGCCCGGCTGACGAGCGATTCTACATGACCACTCTGGACCCGAATGCCAAGCGTGGGGGGATAGCCCGCATGCATCAGCACGGGCCGACGCCTACCTTCGATGTCTTTACTTCGACGTCAAATACCCGCCAGTACTGGCTCAGTAATATGTATGACCAGTTGTTGGTCAGTGATATGAGGAGACCGGATACACCGATTGTTCCCGATATTGCCTACGCATGGGAAGTCTCAGACGATTTGTCGAAGTACACTTTCCACATACGGGAAGGAGTGAAGTTCCACAATGGTTCCGACCTGAACTCAGCGGACGTGCGTGCCAGTATCATTCGCGCTATCGACCCGGAGAGCTACAGGGAAGGTCTGTCCAGCAACATCGGACCTACACTGGTATCGGGAGGACTCACACCTGCCGGACTCAGTGCGCCCGATGAATACACAGTAGTAGCTGA
>JAGGDZ010000397.1 GCA_024648655.1 Chloroflexota bacterium
TTTTAAGCACTGATGGGGTATCCAGAACGATTACACCGTTCACCCTGAGGAGCGTTATGCCCCGCGCGCGGGGCCGTTGCAGGGGTGTCAGTAACTGCCGTGCAACCACGAGAAAGTACGTTCGGCCTGAGCCTGTCGAAGGCCCTCTTATCCCCTCTCCCGTCGTGGGCTGACAGGGGCAGGCATTTGGTGCTTTAAGTTCCGAGATGGTAGGTAATCTCCATATCAGACGGTGGTTCGGGCCATGGTTCAGGAAGGAGCCAGACCCTTCGCCAGAGTCTGCCCTTGTGAAGCAGCCGACGCAGCCAGCTTGTGCCCAGCCGCAGTACGCTTACGGTTCGTCTCGGCGTGCTCGTTGAACTGCGATGATTGGGCGCAAGAGATTTCGGAGGCGCTCTGAGATGACTGGGCGCTATGCCCAGGTCATTGGCGTCTTCCACCCTTGTCCCGTACGCCAACGTCCAAAGCGTCGCCACTGACAGCACAAGCCAGTGCCGCGACACCCGTTCGGGGTCGGTTCTTCGTGTGGCCTGCCACTGCCATCCGACGCTCTTGAGCGCCCGAAAGCCCAACTCTATCCAGAACCGGAGCGCATACCAGCACACGCCTGTTTCAGCAGGCGAGAGATCGGTCATAACCACCCACGGCTCTTGTTGACCTCTGTCCCAGACTACGATCATCGTTCCGCGACGGCGTATGCTTCGTCTGCTGAAGGCCGTCCCTGCCCCAATATACGCGTGGCCTGGTCCGGGTACGAGAGACCGCGTAGGCAGGCGGGTTCCCCCGTCAGGACAGAACACGGTGTTGATCGACTGCCGCATGTACGGATGCCATCCAGCAGAGCGTATCTGATCCCACAGTTTTGGACTCCTCAGTCCCCGATCACACATTACCAGCACGGTCATGTGCTCAGGCACTGCTTCGGACAGGACTCGGAGCATGTCCACTATCGGGTCCATCCACTTGCCGGGCGTGTTGGCGGGCATGATGCTCCAGGCAAGGGGAATGGCGCAGCTTCGGTAGACTGCGCTTATCACGATCGAGGTCATCTGATCGCCCTGCATTGTCGGGTCTATGGCAAGCACCAGTCTGTCCGACTTCCATAACTTCAGCAGCCACTTCAGCAGCGGAACGAAGCACGAGTTCACGTCCAGTTGCACTCGGCACGGGTTGGCACGGTCTTGTCCGTCGTAGAGCCACTCCCTGAGGTACTGGCGGATGCTATTGAAGCTGCCGATGAACGAAAGCACCGTCGCGACGGCGTTCTGGCAACCGCTTCCGGCCAGTATGGTGCCGTACACCCAGAGGGCCAGTCCTTTGAGTTGGGACTCTCTGAGGTGTGGCATGTGTTGTTCAATGGTCTGCTGCATTTGATACCATTCGGATGGGAGGCGCATGGCGAATCTCTGGCTCCTTTCTGTTGGTACCAAAAAGATGCCAGAAACTCATGCGCTTTCCAAGTTCTTATACTAATCTCGAACTTTGCCTACCCCTGTCAGCCCCCGGTGGGGGAGAGATTGGTTTCCACCCTCACCCCAATCCTCTCTCACGACGGGAGAGGGGATAAGAGGGCCTTCGACTGGCTCAGGCCGAACGTGCTTCCTCGTGGCCACACGGCAGTTACTGACACCTATGTACCGCCCTGCGCGCGGGGCGTAACGCTGCTCAGGGT
>JAGGDZ010000497.1 GCA_024648655.1 Chloroflexota bacterium
GCGGATGCCCTGAAAGGCGCTGCCCAGCACGCGGAGACTGCGAAGATGCTCGCCGGCATCATGCGTATCGAGACTTGTCTTCAAGTCGTCTAGCATCGCATCCCGCGCAATGCGGTCGCGTTCGCCCTCGACGGACGCGGCGTTCAGCTCGGCGATGATCCGCCGATTCAGGTCGGCGTTGGCGTCCGCGCCCTGCGGCGAGAAGTCGGACATCTTGTCGTCGTATCCGGGCACACCAATCGAAGTCGCGCTCAGAGGATTAAGCGCAGCGTATCGCTCAACGTAGTCGTTCGCAATGTCATAGACTTGGGACATTTTTGTGTGGCTGCCTTTCCTCATAAGTGACCAGCAGTGTTCAACATTCGCTTGATTAGAGACTGAGCGCTACACCCTCTGCGGCACCGGCTCGCCCTTATAGAGACGTCCCCTGTCCCCAATCGTGCGGTCGCGTTCGAACGCCATCACCGGCACGCCGTACCCGCAGCTCGTGCTGGTTTTCTCCACTTGAATGTCTATCACTTGTCGCATGGGAAGAGCGATGTCATCGGCTTGCTGCCCCAGAAGCAGGTCTGCCAGAGGCGAATCCTCGATCGGCGTCGCCCGTGCCTGTCCGTACAGGCGCACTATTCCGGCGTTCTGCTCCTCGAAGGCGCAGAGCATCACTGTGATGGGGCTGCCGGTATCGGAGTGGCGCGCCGTTTCGTTGCCACTGCCCGTGTAGTCGAGATAGGCTACGCGGTTCGTGCCGATGATGTGCAGGGGCACGCCGCCCTTGGGCGACACATTGACAGCATCGACTTCAATGTCCTCACCGCTCCCGAAGTCCGCCGACCCCACAAAGAACAGGGGTGCGCTGCGTATCATTTCGGCCTGCTCGTCGGTTATGCGCGTGTACGATGTTGCCATTTGTCCCTCCGTCCGTGTGTCGTCAATTTGCTTGTCGCATTGTCCAAGGGTTAAATTTAGCCTAGAACCCGCTCATAAACCTGCCGTCCCGCAAACCTCGCCCTGCCGCCTAGCTCTTCCTCGATGCGAAGCAGGCGGTTGTACTTGGCGGTGCGCTCACCGCGAGCCGGCGCGCCCGTCTTGATCTGCCCGGCGCTCGTGCCAACGGCAAGGTCGGCTATCGTGGTGTCTTCGGTCTCGCCGGAGCGGTGGCTGATGACCACGCCCCAGCCCGCATCTTGCGTCATCTTGACTGCGTTCAACGTCTCGGTTACAGTGCCTATCTGATTCAACTTAATGAGCACCGCATTGCCGGCGTTCAGCGCAATGCCTTTGCGGATCAGCTCGGTATTCGTAGTGTACAGATCGTCACCGACTAGCTGCGCCCTGTCGCCTATGGCATCCGCCATGAATTGCCAGTTATCCCAGTCGTCCTCCGCGATGCCGTCTTCAATGCTGATAATCGGGTAATTACCAACCCAATCCTTGTAGATGCCAATCAGCTTGTCTGAAGGATATTCGTCCTTGTTCAATTCGGACGCCGCCACATCGAGCGCGATGAAGCACTGCTCCCCCGGACGGTATCCGGCGCGTTCGATTGCCTCGATGACAAGCTCGACGGCGTCACTGTTGTCGTCGAGCGGGGGTGCGAAGCCTCCCTCGTCGCCCACGCTGGTGTTCAGCCCCCGTTCGCGCAGCGCGTCGGCAAGCGCATGGTAAATCTCCACACCCGCCCTAAGCGCCTGGCTGAATGAGTCAAAGCCCGCCGGCACGACCATGAACTCCTGAAAGTCGGTGGAGTCCGCCGCGTGCGCGCCACCGTTGATGATGTTCAGCATCGGCACGGGCAGCGTGAACGCGCCATCTCCGCCGAGATATTCATATAGAGGCTTGCCTGCGCTCTCCGCCGCGGCGCGCGCCACTGCCATGGACACGCCGAGTATGGCATTCGCCCCGATGCGCGATTTGTTATGCGTGCCGTCTATCTCGATTAGTCGGCTGTCCAGAGCTTCCTGCTCCAGCGCCGAAAGCCCCGACACAGCGGGCTTGATATGCTTGTGGATGTTCTCGATGGGCAGGCGAACGCCGCGCCCCCTGAAGCGCGAGGGATCGCCGTCACGCAGTTCTAGAGCCTCGTTGGCGCCCGTACTCGCGCCGGATGGAACCAGCGCGCGCCCTACAGCGCCGTCGGACAGCGCCACATCCACCTCCACGGTCGGATTACCCCTCGAATCGAGGACTTCTCTCGCTCTAACATCTGAAATTATCGTCATGGTTTCCTCATCTATCGTATATCTCGGGTACGGTCGATCTGCCAGCCGAAATATCCGCCAGCCGAAGATTAGCGGCCGCTATGGCTTTCTCCGCGGCATCCATGGCGTTGGCAGCGCGCACGATTCTTCTGTCGGGGCAGCCGCTGCGGGTCAATTCCCATGTCTCCAGTCCTATTACGGGCACTCCGTCACCGAGCGCATGTCCAATCTCGGACAGAGTGCCATAGGCGCCGCCCACCGCCACAACCGCGATGCCTGTCTTGGCGACCACAGAGTTGCGCGCATAGCCCATGCCGGTGATGATGGGGATGTCTATGTAGTCGTTGGCAGACAACGGACTGTCGCCCGGCAGGATGCCGACAGTCATGCCGCCAGCCGACTTCGCCCCCTTACATGCCGCCTCCATCACGCCGCCAAGCCCGCCGCAGACAATGATGACGCCGCGCTGAGCAAGCTCTCTGCCGACCTGCTCCGCAAGCGCCGCGATGTGCGGTCGGGCGTTGCTTTCGCCAATTACCGATATTATGAGCTGTCTATCCATGAAGCCCCCATACTCGCACCCGATTCGCCGCCGTATTCGCTATCGCATGGCGCTATCGCACAGATTATGCATTGCATGGATTATATTACATGCACTTGCGGCGATGGGCGAAAAATACTAGGGTTAAAGCAGTAGAAAGGCGCAGCACGACAAAATGAGGCGGTATGTTTTCACGCTTTCGGCGCGCTGAACGTAAGGGTCGCGTTCCCTCCGTCGTCATTCTCGGCGGTGGGTACGGCGGCGTCCACGCTGCACTCGAATTACAGAGCGCGGCGAAACGCGGTGAAATCGAGCTTACGCTCATCAGCAGGGAGAACTTCTTTCTCTTTCAGCCGATGCTCGCAGAGGTCATCTCCGGCTCGATCGGACCGCTAAACGTAGTCAGCCCGGTGCGCCGAATCGTTCCGCACGCGCAGATTCATCAAGCGGAGATCGAGACGGTCGATACCGACAGTCATGTAGTCGCGATTCGCTATCCGGGTCATGCCCGTCTGACGCACATTCACTACGATCACCTTATATTCGCAGTCGGCAGCGCGACCGACCTATCGCAATTCCCCGGCGTAGATGAACATGCGCTGCCCTTCAAGACGCTCGGCGACGCATTCCGTCTCCGCAACCACCTCATCAGCATGCTGGAAGCCGCCGATGTGGAAGACGATCCGTTTTACAAGCGTCAGATTCTCACCTTCGTCATCGCAGGCGGCGGATACACCGGAGTAGAGGTAACTTCCGAGATAAACGAGTTTCTGCGAGTGGCGAGCAGGAGCTACCACAACATCGCCCCCGATGACTTCCGGATAATCCTGCTGCACCGCTCAGGGCGCATCCTGCCTGAACTTGGCGAAAGGCTGGCGAACCTGAGCCACAGGCTGCTGGAGAGACGCGGCATATTCATTCGACTGCACACAGAACTGCGGGGGGCAACCGGGCAGAGCGCACTGCTGGCGGATGATGTGTATATCCCTACCAGGACGCTCGTCGCCACCATCGGCGCATCCCCCAACCCCATTCTGACAAGCCTGTCGTGTGAGAAAGAGCGCGGCCGGCTTGTCGTGGATGAGACGCTCGCCGTTAAGGGCGGAGACAACCTCTGGGCCGTTGGCGACTGCGCGCTCGTGCCGGATGTGCTGCGGGGCGGCTTCTGCCCGCCCACGGCGCAGTTCGCACTGAGAGAAGCGAAGAGTGCCGCGCAGAATGTGCTCGCTAAGATAAGATCCACGCCAACGAAGCCCTTCAGATACAAGAGTCGCGGCGTATTCGTGCCTCTCGGCGGCTTCGCGGCGGCAACCGAGACATTTGGGCTGGAACTATCCGGCTTTATTGCGTGGTGGCTGTATCGCACCTTCTATCTCCTGCAGCTTCCGCGTATCGAGCGCAAGCTGCGAGTGGTAACCGACTGGACGCTCGACCTTATATTCCCACCGGATATTGTGAAGGTTGACATAGACCGCCCTCGCGGAACTTCGCGGCGGCACTATGAGGAAGGCGACTACATATACCGAAAGGGAGACATAGCCTACGAATTTTATGTCGTGCTCAGCGGAGAGGTCGAAGTGCTGCGAGAGCAGGACGGCAGAGAATCGCAAGTAGTGAGTTTGAGAGTCGGCGAGTACTTCGGGGAGATGTCTCTGCTTGACAATGCGCCTCACTCATCGTCGGTCAGAGCGCGAACTCCAGCTGAGATTCTCGTCATGAGTGGCGAAGATTTTCTCGCGCTCGCGTCATCGTCATCTCTCTTCGGAGATATGCTCAGAGAAGTCGTGCAGAGACGCGCGAACGATAATATGTCCAATCACCGGCGGAAGGAGTCATAGAAACTTGCTAATCCTATTTCGCAGGCGCGCCAAGGATAGTCGAAACGCTATCGACCGACACGCTGTTGGCACGCACGCTGTTGGCGGCGGAAATGTACTCGTCACCGGCGCATCATCCGGCATCGGCAAGGCTACCGCCTTATTCCTTGCCGAGCGCGGCTATACCGTCATCGCAACCAGCCGCGTCGCTTCTCGACTGGACGACCTGCATTCTGAAGCCAAACAGCGCGGCGCTTCCGTAATTGGCGTGGAGCTTAACATCAATTCAGAGGATTCCGTAGCATTTACCGTGCCGGAGCTTATTGAACGACATGGCGCGATCGACGTGCTTGTGAACAACGCCGGATTCGGTTTATGGGGACCCGTCGAAGTCCTGTCAACCGCAGAACTTAAACACCAGTTCGAGACGAACTATTTTGCTGCCGTGCGGATGATTCAGGCGGTGCTGCCCGCGATGCTGGAACAGCGAAGCGGCACTATCGTCAACATCAGCTCAGCGCTGGGGCGCATGGGCACGCCCTTCAACGGCGCGTATGTCTCCAGCAAGTTCGCGCTGGAAGGCATCAGTGAGTCGTTGAAGACAGAGGTACAGCCTTTCGGCATTAGAGTTGCGATGGTAGAACCGGGGCTGTTTCGCACCAACTTCCCTGACAATTCGATGAGGGGAGAGGCGGCTGACGGCAAGAACATGGAGAACACGGCATATGCGCCGTACATACGAAAGTACAACGACCACCGCGAGATGTTCCATCGTTTCGGCGGCGATCCCGTTCGGGTCGCCAAGGTCGTGCACAAGGTCATATCATCGCGCTCGCCGAACTTTCGCAACCCCGTGGGGTTAGACGCGCGCGCCGGCACGCTCGCGGCTAGACTGCTGCCGGAGCGCATCTACTGGCGGATTCTCAGCAAGGCGACTATGCGCGAGTAGGCAGATCAGCCTATTATGCCCTGCTCCCTCATCTGCTCTACTTCTTCCGGCGTGCAGCAGAGTATCGACATCAGAACCTCTTCGTTGTGCTCGCCGTAGCGCGGCGCGCGCGTAACGGCATCGTCCTGGTCAGACAGCTTGATAGGGCAGCCTAACATCATGTAATCGCCCCTCACATCGTCCTCCACGCTAACGACCATGTTCCGCGCCTTCATCTGCTCATCCTCAAGCAGGTCGTTGGAGTTCATAGTTGCGCCCGCAAGCACTCCGGCGCCCGCGAGGATCCGCATAGATTCATGCTTCGTGTGCTTGCGCGTCCACTCGGAGATAATCTCCTCGACATCGTCGGCGTGCTGCGCTACCGATTCGTAGTCGGCGAAGCGTTCATCCCCTATCAGGTCCTCCCTGCCGATGGCGACGAACAGCAGCTGCCACATCTCGCCGCGCGGAAATATCATGATGTAGTCGTCTGCGCCACCCGGAGCGCAAGGATATATGAGCGGTATTCCCCTTCCCGCGCGATGACCGCGCCTCGCCTCCGGTTGCTTCAGTCCCAGAACAGGCGTCATCTGCATCCGCATCAGGTTCACCACAGCATCCTGCATCGCAACTTCGACGCGCTGCCCCTTGCCTGTGATGTCACGTTTTCGCAGCGCGGCTAGGATGCCGATAGCGGCATGCAGCCCGCTTCCGGAGTCTCCCACACCCGGGGACAGATAGACCGGCGGCCTGTCCGGGTAGCCGGTCGTCGCCATCGCTCCGCCTACCGCCTGCGCGACCATCTCCCAGCCCTTGTATTGCTTATATGGGCCATAAGTACCGAACCCCTTGATAGCCGCATAGACTAGGCCGGAGTTGATTTCGTGCATCGTGTCCCAGTCGAAGCCAAGCCTGTCCAGCATGCCGAGCGAGAAGTTTTCTACAAGTACATCCGCCCACTTCAGCAATCCGGTGAACAGCTCCTTGCCCTTTTCGGTCTTGAGGTTGATGCTCACGGCGCGCTTATTATTGTTGAATATCAGGAAGTAGAAGCTATCCGAGTCGTCATCGTGCCGCAGGTCCCTGCGAGTGGAATCGCCGCCCCAGACGTCTTCCAGCTTGATGACATCCGCGCCCAGAAATCCTAGAATCTGCGTGCATGACGGTCCCGCCTGCACATGTGTCAAGTCCAATACTTTTACGCCCTCCAACGCCTTGTCCATACTACTTTCTCCCTTCAAGACCAGACATGCATCTGCCTTCAAGCCGCCAATCTATCGTTGCGCTCGACATTGTATGCCCATCGCAGCCATATCAGCCACATCACGAATGCGGCGCTCACCATAACAGTCTGCCATATCGCCAGGTGCGCCATGTCCAGATGCTGAGGAAAGCCAATGCCAATGAGCAGCAAGCTTATCACGCGCACAAGATTCAGCAAGCACAGCGCCGGTATGCCGAGCAACAACGCCAGAGCGCGCGCCTTCAGCGATACGGGGCAGACGAGCGCCAACGCGCTATAGATCAGAATTAGCTCAATGGCGGTGCATTGTTGGGCGACGATCGCGAGGAATCCGTTCGTGGAGATGACAGCGCCATCGAGGGACACGGGAACGCCCATAATTTCAAGCGCGCTGCCCGATATGCTCGCCAGCGCAATCGCCAATATGCCGGCGCCGGGCAACTCTATCGTGCCGATTGCAATGCCGGATGCCACAATGAGGCTTGCGCTCACAACGACTACTCGAACTACCACTCCCAACGATAGCATCTGCCCTGCCCTACGCCTGCTTCAGCGCGCGGGTCGCAATATAGACCGGCGTATATTTGGATAGCAACACTTCTATATCATCGTGATCATCGGACAGCCGCCTGTCTTCGTAGAATCCCGTGATGACGAATCCGGCCGCGATCTGCCCGCCTATCTGGTCGGTCAGCGTGTGCCCGAACTCGAACGC
>JAGGDZ010000186.1 GCA_024648655.1 Chloroflexota bacterium
TACACGGCGTCCAAGTGAGCGCAGCAGCCCCGGGCATGGTCTTCATCATCGCCCAAGTGGCAATGTTCCGCAGCCGCAACAAGGGGCGCAACTGGGAACACATCCGCTTCGGAGAGATGTTCCCCGGCGGCTCATACTGCCGCGGACTTCTGGTATCGCCGGACGATCCCCATACCATATACCTCGCAGCAGGCGCGGGCGGCGGCGGCGCACCATCCGGCACGCAGGAGGCAGGCGCGCTCTTCCGCAGCTCCGACACCGGCGAGAGTTGGGAGCGAATAGACATCGGCGATACCCCGCCGGGGCGCATGTTTCAGATTGCGATTGATCCTAGAGCGCCGGGCAATCTGTTCTGCACGACTAACTACGGTCACTTCTTCGCCAGCGCTGACGGCGGCGATACCTGGACCTCCGACAAGATTCCTCTCGACTTGCAGCGCGGTTACCATGTCTATCCCATGGTAAGCGGCTAATGGCAAGCGGACAACTTTCTACCGATCGTCATTCCCGCGAAAAAGGGAAGCCGGTAAGCCAATCCAATAAGGAGCACGACCATGCCCACTCCCACCATAGATTCACAAGTACATGCCTACGAGCGTAATAGCCCCGAGCGTCCCTGGCAGGGATTCCTGGACGGTCCCGATGAGGTTACAGGGGACGACATGGTTGCGGCAATGGACGCCGTAGGCGTGGATGGGGCACTGCTGGTCTCCCCATACTCCATGTACCGCTTCGACCCCAGTTACGCTCTCGAAGTCTATGCCAAGCATCCCGGCAAATTCGGCATCATCAGGCCCTTCGACCCGGAATCTGAGACGATAGACGAAGATATGGCGGAGTGGACGAGTACGCCAGGTGTAGTCGGCGCGCGCATCATGCTCACCTACGGCGACTACGATGACGGTTCGCATCCGGGACTAAACGCCATCGTCGCTGCGGCGGGACATGCGGGCGTTCCGATAAACATCATGTCCACTGGCAAGATGCACGTCGTCGGGGAACTTGCGCGTCGCAATCCCAATACACAATTGGTCATCGACCATGTGGGACTAGAGCAGCCGAGGCACCCACCCGCGCCACCGCAGCCATGGGCCGACCTTGCGGGCGTAGTGGCGATGGCAGAGTTCGACAACGTAGCCATCAAGATTTCCGGCGCCTGCACGATGGCGCACGAGCCTTTCCCGTACCCGGACATCTGGGAGCCGCTCGACAAACTGTTCAACGCGTTCGGATTCGAGCGATGTCTGTGGGGAACGGACTGGACCCGAGCAATCAATGTGCTGACATATGAGCAGGGAGTCGAGGCATTCCGCGTTACCGATACCCTGTCCGACTCCGAGCGTTCCATGCTCATGGGCGGCGCGCTGACAAAAGTCTATAATTGGTCGCCCAGTATCGACTGACTAAGGCGTGTTGACATTATGTTCCCCCTCAGGTGACACGACTTTTGAAGCAACGATACCCGCCAGGGTAACTTTTATTTTGACGCAATTCGGTTTCTTGACACTTTCGCGGGTGCGGCTTACACTTTTGGCTGATTACATTATGCTTTCAGGAGTATGTCGAATGGCACAGGAGTCGGTGATAACCCAGCAGATGCGCGACGCCGTTGGCGTGGAATCGGAGCCGATCACGCACGAGGTCGAGAAGGGCGCAATTACCAAGTTCGCGCAGGCAATCGGGGATACGAACCCGCTGTACAACGACGAGGAAGTGGCGCGCAAGACAAGGCACGGTGGCATTATCGCTCCGCCGACGTTCATGCGCTCGCTCATCTCGAACTCCCCGCCCGCTTACAAGAGTCCGTACTCGGCGAACCTCGACGGTGGCAGCCAGTGGGAATACTTCCACCCTGTGCGCCCCGGCGATCGCATCACGGTTACGACCAAGCTCGCTGATCTGTTCGAGCGGCCGGGCAGGCTGGGCAATATGCTGTTCAGCGTGCGCGAGACGAAGTATGTGAACCAGTTCGGGCAGACAGTGGCGCTTCAGCGTACCACAGGGATTAGCTATGAGCCATAGAGGCGCGCGGTGGCATGACAAGGATATGTACAGGACGCAGGAGATTCCTCACCCCCATTCCCTGCATTCGCAGGGACAGGCTCTAATCTCTTAAGAGGGTAAGGGGGACGACAGCATACATAGAAGGGAGCGATACAATGGGTGGTCAAGTTTATTTCGAGGATGTTCAAGAAGGCTCGGAAGTTCCTACCTTGCGTAAGGACCCGACGACGCAGCAGCTCGTGAAGTATGCGGGTGCGTCCGGAGACTATTACCAGATCCACTACGACCTGAACTATGCTAAGGGCAACGGTTTGCCGGATGTCATACTGCACGGCGCGCTCAAGGGCGCGTGGCTGGGTCAGTTGATGACCGACTGGATCGGAGATGAGGGTACGCTGAAATCACTGACAACGCAGTACCGGGGCATGGATGTGCCGGGTACGCCGATGTTCGGCAAGGGCGTGGTAACGAAGAAGTACTCCGAGAACGGCGAGAACCTTGTGGATTGCGACATTTGGCTGGAAGACTACGAGGGCAAGAAGACCACGCCGGGCGCAGCAACGGTGGCGCTGCCTTCGCGCAAGTAAAACACAGCGCCGCTTCGCGGTTACATACAGTCTGACCTGAATAGACAGGATGGACAGGATATGATGCTTCGAGCGCTTCATCCTGTGAGTCCTGTCTATTTTGCTTAAGGGCGGCTATTACACATATATACGAGGAGAATGAAAATGCAAATTGGTGTTGGGTTGGATGCGACGCTCAACCTGTCATGGGACGACCAGTCGGCGCTCGCGCGCGAGGCGGCGGTGCAGGGCTACACTAGCATCTGGACACCAGAAGGCACAGGACATGACTCATACCAGCTCTGCCTGCGGCGCTGGGAAGCCAGCTGCGAAGTCGTAGAAGGTGGCGTAACGACAGGCATATCGGTGTCGCCCGTGATGTACCGCACACCCGTGGGATTTGCGATGACAGGCGGCACGGTCAGCGACATCAGTGGGGGCAAGTTCATAATGGGTATCGGGTCCGGCGGCTCATATCGCCCGCGTCAGCGCCAGGCGCTAGGCCTGCCGAATTTCT
>JAGGDZ010000352.1 GCA_024648655.1 Chloroflexota bacterium
GTGAATGCGGTGCGAGCTGCGCTTTCATCCGGCGTAACCACAATGCGAGACTTGGGAGCGCGCAACCAGGTGGCATTCCCAATCAAGCAGGCAATAGAGGACGGAATCATTCCCGGACCTCGCCTCATAGTGGCAGGCACTCCCATTACAACTACGGGCGGGCACTGCAATATGTTCGGCACGGAAGCGGATACAGCCGATGAAGTGATTCAGGCGGTACGACAGCAGTTCAAGCTGGGCGCAGGATATATCAAGATAATGTCCACCGGCGGGGGGTTCACGCCTAACACCAATACAAGAGCGCCGCAGTATCCGGCTTCCACCCTAAAAGCGGCAGTGCTGGACGCAGAGCGGCTCGGGCTGCGAATCGCGGCGCACTGCCACGCGACCACAGGGGTGCGCAACTGCGTGGAAGCTGGCGTTCACAATCTTATACACTGCTCATGGCTTGCGGAGGACGAAGAGCAGATGTACGACTACGATCCGGACATTGCAGACTTGATTGCCGAGAAAGGGTTGTGGGTTGACCCGACTTTGGCGCTCAGTCGCCTCAATAGGATGCGCGGTCGAGAGACCGGCGGTTCCGGCATGAGGGACCCGCAACGAAGATTCGAGATTCTGCGGGACATGTGGGACCGAGGGGTGAAATTCGTAACCGGAATGGATTCGGGAATGACCAACGCGCGCTTCGACGACTTTGCGTACATCCCGCAGGTGATGGTCGAAGATATGGATATAACGCCGATGGAGGCAATCGTCTGCTCGACCAAGACGTCCGCCGAATGTTTGGGCTTGGAGGACGAAATCGGTACGTTGCAAGTAGGCAAGGCGGCCGATGTGGTCATCGTGGACGGCGATCCGACAACCGACATAACCGCCTTGCACAGCGTCAATACGATAGTAGCGCAAGGCAATGTGATAAAGCGAGGCGGTGAGCTGGCGATTTAGTATTCGATATATCTGCCTTTGCTGTAGTGAATACGCGTTTTCTTGTCGCCGACCTTGAGCATGCCAATTAGACCTATAATCGACATGATAACCCCAACGACCAGCATTACAACGCCGCCAAACTCTATCAGCCAGTGAATGAACCACAAGTGGAGGATGAACCGCATTATCACGCCCATTACCGCGACTGCGAGGCCAAGCATCAGCAGACCGAAACCCACTAATTTGCTTGCCACGCTTCCGAACAACATAAATGCGCCGCCTGCTACGGATGCGACTATCCCGCCGATTATCAAGAGATTCCCAGTCAAGCTTATCAGAACCTGCATAAGCCCTGACATAATTGACAATCCCATAATCGTCAGCACGACGCCAAGCACGAACAGCCCGCCCATAGTTAGTTCCTCCTTCGCTGCAAGCGTGACCTTGGACAAGCCTACCACAAGGACGTGCTCTCCTTCACAGCTGCGTAGAATCGATTTTAGCCAAATCTCAGTTTGATATGTCCGCCGAAATCGTCCTCAACACACCGGCATCTCTCAAGAGACGCCAGATACTACTGGAAAACCTGCCAGGCTAAATAGCTACTTCAAACTCTTGAATTTCAGAGTAACTTGGTACAGGTTTGCCGTGTTTGACGAGGCTTTTGATGTATGCTTATATCGCTTCAGTAATGTGAACAATTGCCTCTTTCCTAGTTCCCTAGTTCGGCATTGTGAGTGACAGCCGGCGAGAATAGGATAACTGGCCACGATGAAGCCATCTTGATCCTATTCCAACGTTATTACAGACCTCATAAACAATCCTTTATTTGTCTTGCCCGGCTTGTCTATCCTACCTACCCTACGCGCTCAAAGATAGTGGCTACGCCCTGGCCGCCGCCTACGCACATCGTTACCAAGCCAAGCTCTTGATCACGCAAGCCTATCTCTTCCATCAGCTTGACGGTCATTATCGCGCCGGTCGCGCCGACGGGATGGCCCAGGCTGATGCCGCTGCCATTGACATTAGTCTTGTCCATGTCCATATCTAGTTCGCGGATGCAGTAGAGCGCCTGCGCGGCGAAGGCTTCGTTCAGCTCGATGAGGTCGATGTCGTCGATGTTCATGCCGGACTTGGTGAGCGCCTTGCGTACGGCAGGAACGGGACCGGTGCCCATGATTGCAGGCTCCACACCAGCCACGCCGCGAGTATGCCAGCGCAACTTGGGCTGCAAACCCAGTTCGGCAGCTTTGGTTGCGGACATTATGACCACTGCCGCCGCGCCGTCGTTAATGCTGGATGCGTTCCCGGCGGTAACGCTGCCGTCTCGCTTGAAGACAGGACGAAGCGTCGCCAAACGTTCCAGCGTAGTGTCTGCGCGAGGTCCTTCGTCCTGAGAGACTACGACGGGGTCGCCTCGTCGCTGCGGAACACTAACATCAATGATCTGCTCGCTGAATCGTCCATTCGTGATTGCGGCGACTGCGCGCTGATGGCTCATTAGCGCGAGTTCGTCCTGGTCTTCACGTGTGACCTCGAATCGCTCCGCAACATTCTCAGCCGTTACGCCCATATGGTATCGGTTTACCGGGCAGCCAAGCCCTTCGGTCAACCCGTCGCGCATTGTGGCGTCGCCCATTCGCAAGCCGTCGAAGCGCGCCTCGTAGCCTAGAAGGTAGGGCGACTGGCTCATGTTTTCCGTGCCTCCGGCAACGGCGATGTCAACCTCACCTGTGCGGACGAGCTGAGCAGCCATGTTAATTGCCTCAAGCCCGGACGAACACTGCCGGTTGACGGCAATGGTCGGCGTCTCCTGCGGAATACCGGCCTTGAGCGTGGACAGCCTCGCTGCGTACCCTGCCTCGTTCGCCTGCAATGCGTTGCCCATCACGACCTCTTCGACCTGCTCAGGGCTGATGCCTGCGCGGTCGAGAGCAGCCTTAATCGCTTCAGCCCCAAGGTCGGGGGCGGCTACGTCCTTGAACGCGCCTCCGAACCTGCCCACAGGCGTCCTTGCTCCACTAACGATTACTGCATCTTGTATTTCCATAATTATCTCCTTAAAGTGACTGCGTTCTCTCTCAGACTGTTGCACATGATTGTTAGCGCAAGTGGACCGTAACCTTACTCCGCGGTGCGGCCGCCATCTATGACAACCTCGCTCCCGGTCACGAAGGATGATTCATCAGATGCGAGGTAGAGCACGCCGTAAGCGACTTCTTCGGGCCTGCCATATCGTCCGAGAGGAACATCCTCGGGTCTGCGCCCTCCTTCCACCGTAAGCGATGAAGCGAGCATATCGGTGTCCACGGGACCGGGGTGAACGGAGTTGACGCGGATGTTCTCACCTGCGTACTGAATTGCGGCCGACTTCGTGAATATCCGCACCGCACCTTTGGACGCGTGGTAGGCGGTGTTCCGCCGGCTTCCGGTGATTCCTGCCCCTGATGAAATGTTGATGATGGAGCCTCCGCCGGCCTTTCTCATCTCCGGGATAACCGTTTTCGTGCCGAGGAACGTGCCCTTGGTGTTGACATCCATCACCTCGTCCCAAATTTCTTCGGTGGTTTCGAGCAAACCCTGAGTACGGAGAATCGCAGCGTTGTTTACCAGAATGTCCACCTTGCCGAATCGCTCTACTGCCGCCTCCACAACGCTCTGCCAGCTGGATTCGTCGGTAACATCGAGTCTGACGAAAAGGGCTTCACCACCTGCCTCGCCGATTTCTGCGACAACCTCCAATCCCTCTTCTTCAAGCAGGTCCGCTATTACGACCCTTGCACCCTCGCGCGCGAATATGCGAGCTTCAGCGGCGCCCATACCGCGCGCGCCGCCACTTATAATCGCAACCTTGCCTTCTAATCTCATAGCTTCTCCCTTCTATGCATCAGGAGTGATAAGGCAAACAGTATCACTGCCCCATTGCATCGTCAACGGGGACTTATTGAGAAGATTTCACAAAAAATCAGCCCAATCCGTGAGCTACGGCTTCTGGATTCTTGCGATTATCTTACTCTCGGAGATTTGTGAAAGCGTTTCAGCATTCATTGGAGAATACGGTAGAGGCAAGATGATATACTTCATTTGAGGCAACAAATGACTGCTGAGTACACAATTTACTTCGCCGGCGAGCTGTTCGACCATAAGCATCTGCTGGGGAACGCACTGCTGGCATCACATATCGAACGACTGTCGGACGGACGGTATCGCTGTGTGCTCCCGCAGGACCTTGAGCAGACCGGCGCGCGGGCGGTTGACATACGCAACCAGGACCTTATCGGGGTGGCTACCTGCGACCTGGCGCTCTTCAACTTCGACGGACCGGACCTGGATTCCGGCACCGTAGTCGAGTTCGTGTACGCGAAGCTTCTGGACATTCCGGCAGTTATCCTACGCACCGATTTTCGCGGCGGCGGGGATCAAGATACGGACGGTGACACATGGAACCTGATGGCGTCTTTCTACCCGCGCACGCGCAATGTGACTCTGAACGCGATGGCGTGGTACCAGAAAGCGCGGCAGGAATCGACTACCGCCGAGGATGCAGGCGCGCGCTACTGCGCCAGAATCGCAGGAACCGTCATCAACGCATTCGACGAGGTGAGGATGGAGCCGCCGCAATTGGGCGCTGCTCCTGATGGCGTCGAGCATCTGTATCGGTGGGCGCTTCACTTCCCGGGGAACGGCCTTGCCGAACGCATTGCAGGTGCCGGCTCTCTGGAAGATACGGTACATCGACTCGTATCGGAGAAACTGTCGAAAGGGCTTCTGGGACAGCCCCCATCAGATGTTGAATGATGATAAGGAGATAGCCGATCAGTTATGAGTGAGCCATACACCATCTATTTTGCCGGACAACTTTTCGATCACAAGCACCTATCCGGCAATGCGTTGCTGGCATCGTACATCGACAGCGGATCACAGGGGCGATACCGTTGCGTCCTACCGCAGAACCTCGAGCAGAGGGGCATCGGGCCGATGGGGATACGGGACCAGGACTTACGGGCAGTAATGGAATGTGATCTTTCACTGTTCAACTTCGACGGCGCGGAGATCCCTCCGGGCGCGGTCGTTGAGTATATGTATGCCAAGATGCTAGACATTCCGGCGGTGATACTGCGAACCGACTTTCGCGGCGGCGGAGACCAGGACGCGGAAGGCGACCCCTGGAACCTGATGGCGTCGTTCTATCCGCGCACCCGCATTCTACATCTCGACGGCATGCGATGGTACCAAGAAGCATTGGCGCTGGGCGGAGACGCAATGCAGGTATCAGCGCGCTATCAGAGACGAATTGCGGAAGAAGTTATCGATTTGCTGGATGAAGTTCGTAAAGATACGCCCATTATGGAAGGCAGAAGGGCGGTTGCGGAGAACACTTATCGCTGGGCGCTGAAACTTGCCGGCGGCAGCCTGACGACTTTGGCGTCGCATTCCGCGCTGGTTCCCGGCATTGTAGAGCGCAAGATTGAGAAGGGACTGCTGAAAGGCAACTGAGACGTCCTCCGTGCTCTGGTCGCCCCTGTATCGCGCCTTCCGACTAGCTTCTCCAGGTGCTGTCTAATCATCAGCGCTATCGCCACACCCTCGCCAACTGCGCTTGCAGCCTGCTTGGCGCTGCCTGACCACGCATATCATCCGCGAGCCGCGTCGTCTTCATTCTGGTCGATGCCTATCCGGTTGTAACGCACACGCCGATAGTCGAGAAACTGCTTTGTGCGTGTGCAGCCCGGTTACCATGGCGCACCATACGGGCGTACCATACGCGGTGATGTTCGCGACTGCCATACCTTGCCCTCTGAATTTCGCTCTTCTGTATCCCAGAGTTACGCAACTGACTGAGAATTTGAATGACGGCGCCCTCCATTTCTTCAAGTTAGCATAAGTCGCGCATTACCAATGACCAACCAGGCGTAAATGCTTGTTCAGTAGAGACTCGCAGCACATTCTGCGACATTTGAAACCCGAAAATCGGTTGACGATGTACGAAGTCTCTCTGATAATTGGGAATAGGATAATAGAGTTCTAAAATTTCGTTAACTCTTCGTGATTGCTCTTGTGTCAAGATTGTGATCCATCACAAGCAATACACGATTTGTCAGGAGCATCCATGAAACTGAAACTATTTATATTGCTTGCGCTCCTACTTTGCCTGACAGCATTCGTCGTCGCGTGTGGAGGCAATGAAGAGCCTGAACTGCCTGCAGAAGACATGCCGACCGCAACGAGCGTACCGGCAACATCGACGCCGGTGCCGACCTCGACGAACACCCCGGAACCGACGGCAACGCCTACGCCTGAACCGACGGCAACCAACACATCAACTAACA
>JAGGDZ010000434.1 GCA_024648655.1 Chloroflexota bacterium
CGATGGTCACTCCGCCCTCGAAGCCGTTTGCGATTTCCCGCACGTCGTCCTGGAAGCGCCTGAGGCTGGCCGGGACACCGGTCGCGATAACATTGCCGTCGCGGATGACGCGGAGACTATTGCCACGCACTATGTGCCCGTCGTTGACATATATCCCGGCAACTTTGGCACGTCTGCCAAGATTGAAGACGGCTCGGACGGTTGCCCTGCCTTCAAAGACATCCTGGAATACCGGCCTGAGCATCCCGCTCAGCGCTCGCTCGACATCCTCGAGCATGTGATATATGACATCGTAACTTCGTATCTCGACGCCTTCCTTGCTGGCGAGCGCCTGAGCGCCCTGCTCGGGAGGGCTGTTGAAGCCAATGATCACGGCTTTCGAGGCGACCGCAAGAAGTATGTCGCTCTCGGTTATGCCGCCGCTGGCTATGTGAACTATGTTGACGCGCGCGCTTTCGGTGTTCAGACGTTCAAGCGCCGCCCGGACGGGTTCGAGCGTGCCCTGGACGTCTGTCTTGACGATGAGATTAAGCGCGACAACTTCTCCTAGCTGAATACGGGTATGGACATCTTCGAGTGTCGGGCCACCCTGGCGCTCTCTCCGCTGCTCGATCTCATATTCGTGCACCCATTCCCGCGCCTCGCGTTCGTCGGTCGCCACCTCGAAGAGTTCGCCCGCTTCCGGCATATTGCTGAGTCCAAGTATCTCTACCGGCGTCGAGGGGCCCGCGGACTCTATCCTGTTGCCTTCATCGTCGAACATGGCTCTAATCTTGCCGCGCGTACCTCCTATTACGATGTGGTCTCCAACTTCAAGGGTGCCGGTCTGGACGATGAGGGTTGCCATTGTGCCCCTGCTTCTGTCTCGCCTCGCCTCCACGACTACCCCGAGAGCGTACCGGTCGGGGTTGGCCCGAAGTTCGCTAATCTCGGACAGGACAATCAGGTTCTCGATGAGGTTGTCAACGCCGTTGCCGTTAATTGCCGATACGGGAACCGCAATGATGTCTCCGCCCCACTCTTCGATCAGGAGATTCTGCTCTGCCAACTGGCGCTTGACTCTCTCCTGGTCGGCGTTGGGCAGGTCAACCTTGTTGATCGCGACGACAATTGGGACTTCCGCGGCGCGGGCATGGTCTATCGCTTCGATAGTTTGGGGCATTATGCCGTCGTCCGCGGCCACGATGAGAACCGCGATGTCAGTGACTTGCGCGCCCCTGGCGCGCATAGCCGTGAATGCCTCGTGACCGGGCGTGTCCAGGAATGTGATGCGGGTGCCTTCGCGCTCGATCTGATACGCGCCCATGTGCTGCGTAATCCCGCCC
>JAGGDZ010000035.1 GCA_024648655.1 Chloroflexota bacterium
GACGAACCCACTGGCGGAGCTTACGCATAAGCGCAGGTTGTCGGCGCTAGGTCCGGGCGGATTGTCCCGGGAGCGCGCGGGATTCGATGTGCGTGACGTGCATCACTCGCACTACGGACGCATCTGCCCGATAGAGACGCCTGAAGGTCCGAATATCGGACTGCTGGGGTCGCTTGCGACTTATGCGCGGACGAACGAGTTCGGGTTCATCGAGACGCCTTACCGTCGGATTCTGACTGAGATAGTGAATACGGACCCGGACATCGAAGGGCGCACGCTTGCACAGGACCTGATGGACGCGAACGACAGGAGATTGCTGACATCGGGCAAGGTGGTGAACAGCCGCTATATGAGGCGGGTTGCGGCGCTGCCGGAGCAGATGGTGAAAGTGAAGCCGTATGTGTCTATGCGCGAGAACGCTATTGAGTATCTTGCGGCAGACGGCGAAGAGGGCCTAGACATCGCAATGGCGAGCGCTGCTCTGGACGAGAAGGGGCAATTTGTCGATGAACGGATAGAGACAAGGCGGGGTGAGGGCGTCGGCATGGAGCCGCCGGAGAATGTGGCGTACATGGATGTGTCACCGATGCAATTAGTGAGCGTGTCCACTGCGCTTATTCCGTTCCTAGAGCACGATGACGCGAACAGGGCTCTAATGGGATCGAATATGCAGAGACAAGCCGTGCCGCTGCTGAAGCCTGAGTCGCCGCTGGTGGGCACAGGAATGGAGAGCCGCGTAGCGCGGGACAGCGGACAGGTCATCATGTCTGAGGTGAACGGCGTGGTTACCGAGGTTACCGGTGATCGCATAAGCGTAGTTGACAAGAACGGCGAGCTGCATACACACAGGCTGCTGAAGTTCCTGCGGAGCAACCAGGGCACTTGCATCAACCAGCGCTCTATCGTGAACAAGGGCGATGTGGTGCGCGTGGGCGATGTGCTTGCGGACAGCTCCTCGACGGGCGGCGGTGAGCTTGCGCTGGGGCAGAATGTGCTGGTGGCGTTCATGAGCTGGGAGGGGTACAACTTCGAGGACGCAATCATCCTCAGCCGCAAGCTGGTGAAAGACGACAAGTTCACTTCGATACATATTGAGAAGCATGAGGTGGAGGCGCGAGACACCAAGCTGGGACCTGAGGAGATTACACGGGACATCCCGAATGTGGGCGAGGACAGCCTGCGTGACTTGGACGACGAGGGAATCATCCGAGTTGGCGCGGAGATCAAGACCGGCGATATCCTTGTCGGCAAGATCACGCCGAAGGGCGAGACGGAGCTGAGCGCGGAAGAGAAGCTGCTGCGGGCGATATTCGGCGAAAAGGCGCGGGATGTGAAGGATACATCGCTGCGCGTGCCTCACGGGGAACGCGGCAAGGTTATCGGCGTTAAAGTTCTGAATCGCGTCGATAAGGACGAGCTTTCGCCGGGCGTGAACAAGATGGTGCGTCTGTGGATCGCGCAGACGCGGAAGATAACCGAGGGTGACAAGATGGCGGGCCGTCACGGAAACAAGGGCGTGGTGGCGAAGATAATGCCGGAAGAGGATATGCCGTTCCTGCCGGACGGAACCCCGGTTGACATCATACTCAACCCGATTGGCGTACCTTCCCGCATGAACCTGGGCCAGGTGCTGGAGACGCATCTGGGCTGGGCGGCGCACAACCTGGGATTCAAGGCGGTTACGCCGGTTTTCGACGGCGCACCCGATACGAGTATCGAAGATGCGCTGGCACAGGCTTGGATCATAGACCAGGCGGAGGCGGTGGATGTGGCTTCTAATGACTCTTCCGGGATGAAGCAGATTAATCTGGCGAGCGTTCGGAGCTGGCTGGAGGAGCGGAATTACAGTTTCGAGAGGATATTTACCGAGCCACTGCCGGGAGAGGCGACAAGAGTGTGTCTTGAGACGTGGCTGCGCGAAGAGATACGGATCGATGTGTCTCAGATGACTCTGGAAGATATGAAGGATGAGGCGCTGCGGCTGAATCGTGAGAGTCAAGTAGCCGCGCCGACACTGGGCAAGTCGATACTGTTCGACGGGCGCACGGGCGAGCGGTTCGACCAGCCGATTGCGGTTGGCTACATCTACATGATGAAGCTAATCCACCTGGTGGAAGATAAGATACACGCGCGTTCGACGGGTCCGTATTCGCTGATAACGCAGCAGCCGCTGGGCGGCAAGGCGCAGTTCGGCGGACAGCGGTTCGGCGAGATGGAGGTGTGGGCGCTGGAGGCGTACAGCGCGGCGAACAACCTTCAGGAGATGCTGACGCTGAAGTCGGACGATGTAATCGGCAGAGTGAAGACTTATGAGGCAATCGTCAAGGGCGAGAATGTTACGCAGCCCGGCGTGCCGGAGTCGTTCCATGTGTTAATGAAGGAACTTCAGAGCCTTGGGATGTCTGTCGAGCTGATGAACGAGCAGACTACCCAGTTCATGCTGGATGACTTCGTTGACGACATGGAGGATGACGATATGGGCACTCTGGAGGAGTTCCCGTCGGCGCTGGACGATATGTTCAGCGATGTGCCGCCGCTCTTGAACGGTGATACGGAATTCGGCACAGCGGAGTCGGGCACGGCAGACACGCCGAGCGCAACGGTCGAGGATGACGGCACGATGAATGCGGGTATTTCCGAGGCTCCGGCAGACTTTGATGTAGAGCCGGGCGCGCAATCAGAGACCACATCGGTGGAGGCAGCGCCTCAAATAGGGGATGACTAGGCGATCAGGTTGGTAGAATTCGACATCGAGTTAGGGTGGGGCGGAAGAAACGGAATACGTCCCACCCGACGAGGGGTCTGAGCGATTGGCGGGCGCGATAACGGTGGGAGGCCGGACTCGGGCGGTCAGCCGGTACGTTATACTCGACACACATTCAGGCATCACTACGGGAATCATTGAGTTTGCGCTCGGCGACTGTATCGACACCGACACGCCGATTAACTCACCAACCAACAACCGACACACTGGCATAGAATCAACTGGAAAATGGAGTGTGCTAAATGGCTCAAGGCGGCAACGACTTTAACGCAATCAGGATCTCGCTGGCATCGCCGGAGCAGATACGGCTCTGGTCATACGGCGAGGTAACGAAGCCTGAGACCATAAACTACCGTACGCTGCGTCCTGAGAAGGACGGGCTGTTCTGCGAGCGCATTTTCGGACCGACGAAGGACTGGGAATGCTACTGCGGCAAGTACAAAAAGATTCGGCATCGGGGCATAATTTGCGATCGCTGCGGCGTGGAGATTGCGCGGGCGAAAGTGCGGCGCGAGCGGATGGGACATATCCATCTTGCGGCGCCGGTGGCGCATATCTGGTTCTCGAAGGGTACGCCGAGCCGACTGGGACTCATGTTGGACCTTTCGCCGAAGAACCTGGATAGAGTGCTGTATTTCGCGCAGTATCTCATCACAAATGTTGACCAAGAATTGGTGGCAGATGAGGTTGACCGCTTGCAGAACGGTCTTGACGCGGAACTCGACCGTATGGAGACGAAGTATCTCGAAGATTCCGAGGCGATACATGCACAGATTGATACCGCCGATGAGAACGGCTTGTCCCAAGAGCAGATTGACGCCTTCAAAGAGCAGCTTCGCGCGCTGAACGAAAAGTACGACAACGAGCGCGAAGAACTGGATACGGAGATACAGGAACAGATTGACGACATGGAAGGGCTGGCAGTCGGCGGCCTGCTGACCGAGAGCCGCTTCCGGGACCTTCGGGACAGCTGCGGCGACGTGTTCGAGGCGGGGATGGGTGCGGAAGCAGTGCTGGAACTGCTGCGCGGCATCGACCTCGATGATATGCGGGATGCACTGCAGGAGGAGATTCGCACGACTTCAGGTCAGCGGCACAAGAAGGCTGTGAAACGGCTGCGAGTTGTGGAAGCGTTCCGCAAGAGCGAGAACAAGCCTGAGTGGATGATATTCACGATGCTGCCGGTGCTGCCGCCTGAGCTTCGCCCGATGGTGCAGCTTGACGGCGGACGGTTCGCTACCAGCGACCTGAACGACCTTTACCGCAGGGTCATCAACCGCAATAACAGGCTGAAGCGACTCATTGACCTGATGGCGCCAGAAATTATCGTGCGCAATGAGAAGCGCATGCTGCAGGAAGCGGTTGACGCGCTTGTGGATAACGGCAGGCGTGGCAGGGCTGTGGCGGGCAGCCACAACCACAAGCTGAAGTCTCTGTCGGACTTGCTGCGGGGCAAGCAGGGACGTTTCCGCCAGAATCTTCTGGGCAAGCGCGTGGACTACAGTGGACGCTCGGTCATCATCGTGGGGCCGGAGCTGAAGCTGAACGAGTGCGGACTGCCGCGCAAGATGGCACTGGAGCTGTTTAAGCCGTTCGTGATGAACAAGCTAGTGATAAACGGCTACGCGCACAATATCAAGAGCGCGAAGAGGCTTGCGGAGAGCGAAAGGCCGGAGGTATGGGACATCCTCGAGCGCGTGGTGCAGGACAGGCCGGTACTTCTGAACCGCGCCCCCACGCTGCACAGGCTCGGTATCCAGGCATTCCAGCCGGTGCTTATCGAGGGAAGCGCAATTCGGCTGCATCCTCTGGTGACTACGGCGTTCAACGCCGACTTCGACGGTGACCAGATGGCGGTGCATGTGCCACTGTCCAAGGAAGCCGTGTGGGAAGCCAAACGGATGATGTTGAGCACAAACAACATGCTCGCCCCAAGTTCGGGCGAACCCATCGTATCGCCCACGCTGGACATGGTGCTGGGCTGCTTTTACATGACACAGGCGCTGGAAGGTGCGCGAGGCGAAGGACGCGAATTCGCGGACGTCGAGGATGCGCGGCTGGCATACGAACTGGGTCTGCTTGACCTGCGCGCGCCGGTGAAGGTACGCAGCGAGAAGGACGATGCCTGGATGGAGACTACTCCCGGGCGTATAGTATTCAACGATGCGCTACCGGAGGAACTGGGCTTCTACAATGCGGTCATCGACAGAGGCATGCTGAACGAAATAACCTCTCAAGCGCACCAGATTCTGGGGAATGAAGGTACGGCCGAAGTTCTGGACAACATCAAGGACATGGGCTTCCATTACGCATCGATGTCGGGCGTTACCATCGCCATCAACGATGTGGAGGTGCCGACACAGAAGCAGGACATCATCAAAGGCGCTGAGGAGGATATTGCCGAACTGGACGAGATGTACCTGGACGGTTTTGTAACCGAAGACGAGCGGTACAAAAAGACGGTTGGCATCTGGTCAGACGCGAATGACAAACTAACCAAGGCTGTGGAGGACAATCTCAGTGAATTCGGTGGCGGCAAGCAAGGCGCAATGAGCAATGCCGGTATCGGCTTGTACATGATGGCGACATCGGGCGCGAAGGGTAACATCGCGCAGATAAAGCAGATGGCGGGTATGCGCGGACTGATGTCCGACCCGCATGGTCGCACCATCGAGCGTCCCATCAAGTCCAGCTTCCGCGAGGGGCTGAGCGTGCTAGAGTATTTCATCTCGACGCACGGCGCTCGCAAAGGCCTGACTGACACGGCGCTGAGGACTGCGGACAGCGGCTACATGACGCGCCGACTCATCGATGTGGCGCAGGAACTCATCATTCTGGAAGAGGACTGCGGCACACTGGAAGGTCTGCTGATAGAGACGAAACGATCGGAATCGATTTTGCCCCCGTTCGAAGACAGAGCGAAGAGTCGATATGCCGCGGAAGCGGTGGCTGATCCGAATACGGGCGAAATAATGGTTGAGCGCAACGAACTTCTTAACATGGAAACGCTTGCGAAGATAGTCGAGGCGGGAGTGACGCACGTAATGGTGCGCTCACCAATAAGGTGCGAGGCGGAGCGTGGGCTTTGTCGTATGTGCTATGGACTGTCGCTTGCCACCTGGAGGCCGATAATGATTGGCGAGGCGGTAGGAATCATCGCGGCGCAGAGCATCGGTGAACCGGGCACCCAGCTTACGATGCGCACCTTCCATACGGGAGGTATCGCCGGAGCGGACATCACGAGTGGTCTGCCGCGCGTGAACGAACTGTTCGAGGCGCGCGTTCCGAAGGGCGAAGCAGTGCTGTCGGAGATTGACGGCGTTGTGATGGTCAACGAGACGACCGAGGGCAGAATCGTCGAAGTGATGAATACGGAAACTTATGCGGACGAGTATGTGTTGCCGGAAGGCAGCAGCCTGATGGTTGGCGACGGAGACCTTGTGAATATCGGAGACACCCTTGCGGCTCTGGAAGTCGATGAAGAGTCTGAAGAGACGGCGCTGATGCCGAACGACATACTGGCACGCGTGTCCGGTATGGTTCATATAGAGGGCGATTTGCTCTCGATAAGCTGGACAGACGAGGACAAGCGCGAGTACCAGATTCCGGCGGCATCAGGCCTGATAGTGAATTCGGGCGACAGAGTTGCGGCCGGCGACCCACTGACGGGAGGACCGAAGAGTCCGCAGCGCATCCTGAGCTTGCAGGGACGCGAGGCGGTTCAGCAGTATCTCATAGACGAGGTGCAAAACGTGTACCGGTCGCAGGGCGTTACGATTCATGACAAGCACATCGAGGTGATAATCTCTCAGATGCTGCGGAAGGTGAAAGTCGAGGATTCCGGGGACACTAACCTGCTGCCGGATGATGACATTGACCGTAAGCAGTTCGAGGATATCAACGCTTCTGTGCTTGCTGAAGGCGGCGAGCCTGCGACGGCTAGTCCGGTGCTGCTGGGCATCACGCGGGCGTCGTTGAAGATGGACAGCTTCCTGTCGGCGGCGTCGTTCCAGGAGACGACTAGGGTACTGACCGAGGCAGCGGTGAACAGCGAGGTCGATTATCTGCGCGGCTTGAAGGAGAATGTCATCATAGGCAGGCTCATACCCGCGCGGCTGGACCTGACCGAAGAGGGCAGGACATTCCTGGACATTCCTGAGGACGAGGAAGAGCTCGATCCTATTAGCATGCTGACGGGTCCCGTGGACGAGTTCGAGTCGGAAATGGCACAGGGTCCGTTCGGGCTGGGCATTGAGAGCCGGCCGGAAGATGTGATGGCGGTAAGCGGCATGGGAACGGAGGAATTGGTAGAGGAGCAGGCGCCGGTTGGGGATGACTAGGGCGGTCGGTTAGTTCTTCGGCCGACCTAGGACGAACGGGCGAAGCTAAATCGATGAACAGGATATACGGGATGGATGAGATGCTTCTGAAGAGTGTCCCGTCCATCCTGTTTTAATTCAGAGTGACAGGGAAGGGCTGCAATGAGCGCGAAGGTACACGATTTTCATGACGGCAACCTGCATTTTCAGGAGCGGTTCGGGACGGTGAAGCTGGCGGAGCGTGTGGCGCAGAGGGCGTCGGAGCGGTTGAGCAAGGAGCAGCGAGAGTTCATCAAGCAGGCGGATATGTTCTTTATGGCGACTTGCGACCATCGTGGGCTGCCTACTTGCTCGTACAAGGGCGGTGATCCAGGCTTCGTGACGGTGGTGAACGATGAGTGCGTTGCCTTTCCGAACTATGACGGGAATGGCAAGTACCAGAGTATGGGCAACCTGCTGAAGAATCCAAATGTGGGGCTGCTGTTCGTGGATTTCGTGGGACAGGCGCGGCTCAGGCTGCAAGGGGTGGTGTCGATAGATGAGGACGACGAGCTGATGGCGAAGTATGAAGGGGCGCAGTTCATCGCGCGGGTGGCGCTGACAGAAGTCTATCCGAACTGCGCGCGGTACGTGCATAAGTACGAGCTTGTAGAGCGGTCCGTGTATGTGCCGCGCAAGGATGCGAGGGCACCAACACCGGAATGGAAGCGAGAACTACGAGAATACCTGCCGGATGGCGATCCGGCACGGAAGAGTAACTGACCTAGATGGGCAAGCCCCCTGAGTTCTGGGATGCGGCGTAGATTTGCTAACTCTCCCTCCGTGCGCGGTTGCTAGTCACGGTTGCGTACAGGGTTGGGTCGTCACGAGTGGCAAGCCATCTCCTATCTGCCTCCAGCAACTCCTCCGGGACAGGACCCGCGTATGGTGGTAGTTCGAACCTTGGGGGAGACTCAGTTAAGCGCGGATCGTCCTGCTCCCTCAGCACCGACATCAGACGGGAGTTAAGGTCGGCGCGAATCTGCTCATACTCACTCTCGTAGGCGACGTTCTGCATGTAGTGCGGATCTTTGCGGAGGTCGTACAGCTCTTCCTGAGGTCTCTTCCCAAAACCCAACTGAAAGAGTGGCTTCACATCTTCCTCCGCCCTGTGGTGTATC
>JAGGDZ010000499.1 GCA_024648655.1 Chloroflexota bacterium
GTCGTCGTTGCAGTGGGCGTCGTCGTTGCAGTGGGCGTCGTCGTTGCAGTGGGCGTCGTCGTTGCGGTAGGCGTGATTGTCGGCGAAGGGCTGGGCGCCGGTGTCGTAGCAACGGGAGAAGGTGTGAGAACGCTCGCGGCGGCCTGAGTAGGTGCCGAAGTAGGGTGTGGAGTAGCAGTTGGCATTGCCGCAGTAGATTGTATCTGCTGAAGTGTGTCAGCCGCTGTGGGGGTGTAGGTTGAATTGGGTGGTGGCGCCGTGCCGGTCGCCGGAGGTTCCTGCGTAAGCGAAGGTAGGGCGGTATGGTACATACGCGCAACCGTCGGGGACGAAGACCGCGTTACCTCTGTCGCAGATGAAGGCGTTTCTTCGGCAGCTAACCTTGACTCGGCAATCGGGCTACTGACGGTTGTTTCATCTGCACTCGGACTGCGTGATATGCCATCCTGTGAGTCTCTCACAGTGGCAGGCGTTCTTTCGACCGTCGTCGATGCGGTAGCCGTCGCCACCTGCAACTGGCTGACCAGTATGTATGTAGGCGGAGCAGCTGACTCCGGATTCGTGACTGAGGAGTTCACGCTGCTTGACGGAGAGGTGCCGGTTGAGGGCGTAGCAGTAAAACGGCTACTCTCTTCGATGGCTGCAGGAGCGCCACACGCCCACAGCGCTGCTATGAAGGGCGCTAACATCGCGCCCCATCGAAAGGGCCCTAAAGCTGAGCACTGACTGATGAAATCTGACACCTCAATTACGGTATGACCGAAATTGTAGCCTCTGCCCCGTCGCGGGGGACTATCGCTCCGATAACCGCCCTTGTCTTTACACCTGCGTGACCAAGCGCAGCAAGCAAAGCATCCAGCTTGTCGGGGGGGACCGACATCAGCAGTCCGCCCGACGTCTGCGCGTCCGCCAAAAGTATCTGAGTTTCCGCCGAGATGTCGGAATGCCAGTCCACAACTCCTTCCAGCGACTCCAGGTTGCGATGAGTGCCGCCTGGAGCTATACCCATATTCAGCAACTCCTGAACCCCTTCGATTATCGGGACATCCGTCGCTTTCACTTGGGCGCTGACACAACTCCCTGCCGTAATGAGACGCAGGTGCCCTAGCAGTCCAAATCCTGTTATATCCACACACGCATTCACACCCACATGCATCATTGCCTCTGACGCCTTGCGGTTCAGTTCACTCATGATCTTCACGGCGCGATCCAGAGTCTCCGCGCCGACCCGTTCCTGCTTGCCAGCCGTTGTGATGATTCCCGTGCCAATCGGCTTCGTCAAAACCAGCACATCGCCCGGCTGCGCGCCTGCGTTCGTAACCTGCTCTCCAGGATGCACCACGCCTGTAACGGACATGCCGTACTTCGGCTCGGCGTCGTCAACGGTATGACCTCCCACGATGAGCACGCCCGCCTCTTGTGCCTTTGATGCGCCGCCGCTCAGAATCTCGCCAAGAATGTGGTGCGGCAGGTCCACCGGAAAGCCCACGATATTCAGCGCTATGATGGGCTTTCCGCCCATGGCATACACATCGCTCAATGCGTTAGTGGCTGCGATTTCGCCGAACTTGAAAGGGTCGTCAACGATGGGTGGGAAGAAGTCCACCGTCGATACGACTGCCATCTCGTCGCTCATTTTGTAAACGGCAGCATCATCACCCGTGGATATACCCACGAGCAGATTGGGATCTTCGATTGCCGGCAGCTGACGCAGTACCTGCGCCAGGTCCTTGGGACTGAACTTGGACGCTCAACCTGCGCAGCTTGCCAGCTCGGTTAGCCTTACTTCCTTGTGTGTTTGTGTCATTGCGCTCTCCCAATTCCGATTGGCGCTAACGCCCGCAATTCCATGTGCGATTGAACCGGTATCACTTTCGGGTTAACATTAGACGACTATCATACCAGAAATTGCGGAGGGTATAATGCCTAACGATACAACCTCGGTTGGAAACGTTGAACTGATTGCTCTGACTGACGGGCAGGGCGATATGCAGCCGCTTGAAGTGTTCCCGGCAAGCTCTCTGGAAATATGGCAGTCTGAATACCCGGATTTGCTGGATGGCGATCAGATTCATCCGCGTTTCGGCACGACCGCCGTTCGCTCGGGCGGCAATCTCATCATTGTGGATACGGGTCTTCAAGCTCCTGACGGCACGCTGATGAGCGAGATGCGTGACAAAGGCATTGAACCGTCAACCGTCGATCTAGTCATTCTGACGCACCTGCATCCCGATCACATAGGCTGGAATCTGACCGACGGAAGTCCAACATTTCCGAACGCGCGTTATATCGCGAGTCAGACGGACTGGGACTACTGGACTTCTCCCGAAGTCATAGAATTTGCCGACCACGTCAAGAAGCAGGCGCTGCCGCTGAAAGATCTTAACGTTATCGATCTGATCGGCAATGAAGATTACAGCATCACGGACGAATTGACGGCCGTAAGCACGCCGGGTCATACTCCTGGTCACATTTCGATAGTCATTTATTCTGCGGGTGAACGTGGGTACATTCTGGGCGACGTGGCGCACAGTCCCGCCCAAGCGCACTACACAGATTGGAGCCCGTCCTTCGATGTCGATCCGGACCTATCGCGCCAGACACGCCACGCTGTGCTCGACAAACTGGAAGCGAACGGCGCTCTCGTATCCGCCGGCCACTTTCCGGGCGACGGCTTCGGCCGCTTCGTGCGAGAAGGCGGTCGCCGTATCTGGCGGGGGATATAGTATAAGAAAACATCAGGAGTGAAATTCAATGACAGATCATATGATAGCCGTTGGCAATGTCGAAGTCCTCTCCGTGAAGGATGGCTTCTCCGCCAAACGCGACCCAACCGCAACCTTCCCCGAATCAAGCCTTGAGCAGTGGCGGGAATTTCCGGAAATCCTAGACGAGAACAATCAGACGCAGTCTCGCTACGGTTCCGTGGTACTTCGATCTCAGGGTAAGTCAATTCTCGTTGACACCGGCATGCAGACCGCAACGGGCGGCGCGCTTCTCGACGACATGCGTGCGAAAGGAGCGCCGCCGGAGGACATCAACATTGTTTTCCTCACGCATTTACACCCAGACCATGTGGGCTGGAACATCGACCTTTCCTCCGGCAAGCCCGCGTTCCCCAACGCGAGGTACGTCGCGCCTAGGTCGGACTACGACTACTGGATACAGCCGGATGTTCTCGCCAATGCTGAGCATGTCCAGTTACATGTAGTGCCTCTGACCGAATTGAATCTGCTAGACCTGTTCGATGAGGAGTACAAGATAACGGACGAGCTGATTACCGTTTCAACGCCTGGGCACACGCCCGGGCACACTTCGCTCCTGATCGCGTCAGCAGGGGAGCGCGCTTTCGTGCTTGGAGATGTGGCGCACAGCCCGGCGCAAGCTCACTACACCGATTGGAACCCAATGTTCGACATTCAGCCGGATATATCCCGTCCTACGCGCCATCGCGTGCTTGACATGCTGGAAACTGAAGGAACGCTCGTATCCGCCGGCCACTTTCCGGGCGACGGCTTCGGCCGCTTCGTGCGAGAAGGCGGTCGCCGTATCTGGCAGGGCGTTTAG
>JAGGDZ010000528.1 GCA_024648655.1 Chloroflexota bacterium
CCACTGCGACTGATAGTGCCCGGATGGTACGGTATGACCAGCGTGAAGTGGCTGGAAAGCATCGAGGCGGTTGCCGAGCCGTTCACCGGCTTCCAGATGGAGCAGACTTACCGCTACAAGAACTCGCCCGACGACCCCGGTGAGCCTGTCAGCACGATGCGGGTGCGCGCACTGATGATTCCACCCGGCATACCCGATTTCATGACGCGCACCCGCCTGATGGACGCCGGCGAGGTCACGCTTTCCGGCAAGGCATGGGCAGGCAGGCTTGACGTCACCAAGGTCGAAGTCAGCGCGGACGACGGCATGAGCTGGCAGGCAGCCGAACTGGGCGAGCAGGTTGGGCGCTTCGCGTGGCGCAACTGGTCGTATCGCTGGAACGCCGAGCCTGGCAAACACTTCCTGTCCGTCCGCGCTACCGATGAAGAGGGCAACACGCAGCCCACCGCGCAGCCGTGGACACTTCAGGGCATGGGCAACAACCTAGTGCAGCGCGTCGAGGTTATAGTGAGGTTATAGTAAGGGTTATAGTAAGGTAGATGCAATGGCTGAGCGTAAAACTAGGGAGGCGCGATGACTATGGTCATGACCGGACGGCGGTTCTGCGTCCTAGAGAGGACAACTATGCCGAGTCGAACCCCAAGCCGGAGGACGTGCTGCTAGTAATCGAAGTGTCGGACAGCGCCGTCGCGTATGACGCGTATGATAGGAATGTGAAGATTCCCAAGTACCCGCAGACTGGCATTCCTGAAGTCTGGCAGGTCAATCTGCCGTATGGCTTCGTTGACAGATTCGCTGATCCGGACATACCACAGGCAGATACCGCTCAGTAATGCGACACTCGAGCGGTCAGCGGATAGCGCCGACGCAGCTGCCTGATATAACGCTGATAGTCGGCGAGATACTGCAGAGGGGTGAGTGACGGCGCGCGCCACCACTCAGGATCTACTACGCGAAGAACGAACTGAGGAACTGAAATGACAGATCTGCTACTGAAGGGCGGCGAGGTCATCGACCCTTCGAGGGACGTCAGGGCAAAGTTGGATGTCGCGGTTACGGACGGCGTCATATCTGCGGTTGCGCCGGACATCGACCCGTCGGGCGCGGGACGCATCATAAATGTGGGCGGCAACATTGTCATCCCGGGGATGATAGACCTGCACACCCATGTGTACGAAGGCGTCAATCAGAACGGCATTAACCCCGATCTAGCGGGCGTGCGCTCCGGCGTTACGACCGTGCTGGACGCGGGCAGCGCGGGGTGCTACACATTCGGCGGCTTCCCTCGCTACGTCGTGCCGCGCGCCAAGACCAACATCTTCTGCATGCTCCATATCTCCCGCGTAGGCTTGAGCTACCAGCCGGACACATCCCGCCGCGAGGACATCGACCTTGAAGAGACTGTGAACGTCATCAGAGCGAACAGGCCCCTAATCCAAGGCGTGAAGATTCGCGCCGTCGGACCCGGCGTGCCACGTATGGGCGTGGAGATGGTGCGGCTCGCGAAGCAGGCGGCAACCGAAGGCGGCGTGCGACTGATGGTTCACATCGGCGACCGCAGCATCGCCAATGTGAACCATCAG
>JAGGDZ010000148.1 GCA_024648655.1 Chloroflexota bacterium
GGCTTTGGACGCACAGGCAAGATGTTCGCCACTGAGCAGTGGGGCATTAAGCCTGACATCTTCACAGTCGCAAAGGCGCTGACCAGCGGCTACATCCCCATCGGCGCTGCGATTGCCAGCAAGAAGGTGTCCGAAGCCTTCATGGGCGATGACTCGCAGTTCCGCCACCTGATAACCTTCGGCGGTAACCCTGTTGCCTGCGCCGCCGCCCTTGCCAATCTCGATATTATGGAAGGCGAAGGCATGGTCGAGAACTCTGCGGAAATGGGCACATACATGTATGAACAGCTTCAGACGCTGTACGAGCACCCGATTGTTGGCGATGTGCGCGGCGGGATGGGTTTGCTCTGTGCAGTGGAACTGGTGAAGGACAGAGATACTAAGGAGTCCTTCCCGGCGGAAGCCAAGCTCGCAGACAAAATCGCTCCTCTGATGAACGAGCATAACCTGCTCGGTAGGCCCGGCAACGCCATCTATCTCGCCCCACCCCTATGCATCACTAGAGACGAGGTTGATCACGTAGTCTCGCAGGTTGACAGCGTCATCTCGAAGCTGGAAGCGCAGCTATAGCTATAGCGCATTCTGACGGAAGATGGGTAGGATAGAGGAGAAGGCAATCTCTTCCATCCTACCCATCATTTTTATCCTATTAGCTATGTCCTATTAGCCCCCGAACCTACTGCATCGGCGAGCACTCGGCGGGCAATAGTATCTTGTTCTCTTGGTACACGGGTGCTACGGGGCTTTGGGGTGGCCACACGCCCTTCGCGCGCGTCTCTTCCCGCACCTGCGTTCGCTGCTCGAAGCTCTCGTATGCCCACATGTGGACCCATCTGTTCAGCGCGCCAACATCGGAGTAGAACGCTCCCACCAACGGGGAATACTTCTCCCGCTCCTCTATGGCGTTGCCCCACGCCTCAATGACCTTCGGGATGTCTCCGGGATTATAAGTGTATATGCGGATCTCGTATATTGGCCCAACCTTGCGCTCGCCAAGAGGCTTCATGAACGGCGCGGGCAGGTAGAAGTCTGACTGCATATTCTGTACAAACTCAGACGTGTTGGGCGGCCATGCACCGGCTGCCTGCGCTTTCGCCCTAGTCTCGGTGCGGTGGTTCATGTCCTCGTAGGGCCAGACGTGCAGCACCTGGTTAAGAGGTCCTGCTTCCGTATGCCAGAGTCCCGCAAGCGGCGAAAACTCCAGCCTTCCCGGTAGCTTCTCTCCAAAGCGCTTCTCGAATTCAGGCACGCTCCGGGGTGTAAGGTCGTATGTCCGAAACTCGTAAATCATCCTCTTCTCCTTCGATTTTCCGCTATGCTTTCCGCGCTGCTCAAATTCCTAATATACTCCCGTGCGCCATTCCGGGTGCCGTGAATCTTTCCCTCTTACGATGTCGTGGAATAGCCGTTCAAGTTGCGTGACCACGGAGCCAATCTTGCCGTCGCCAATCTTGTAGCCATCGATACTGCCGACTGCCTGGAGTTCAGCCCCTGTGCCGCAGATGAAGACCTCGTCCGCGATGTAGAGTTCAGTGCGATCAACGTCCCGCTCTATCACCGGAATGCCGAGTTCATCCTGGAAGAGTTGCTTAACCACGTCGCGGGTTATACTTTCCAGTATGCCCGCCGAGACGGGAGGGGTAACCGCGACGCCGTCCCTCACGATGTACAGACAGGCGTAAGAAATCTCAGACACTTTGCCTTGCGGGTTCAGAATGATGCCGAAGTCGTAACCGTGCCGCGAGGATTCGTCTGCGACGTATCGACTGTTCTGGTAGTTCGCAATGGCTTTGACGCGAGGAGGCATCACATTGTCGGATATTCTGGTCCACGAGCTTACCCCGCAGCTTGTAACCTGACCGGAGCCAAGAACGGAACCGACTTGCCGGTTGAATATGGTAATGTCGCCGGGGCGTTCAGCTACGGGCAGGTATCCGGGTGTCGTGCTGCCGCCAAAGTATGCTAGCGGCTGCACATAGATGTCCTCCCTGAACTCGTTTGCCTGAACCAACCGCACTATTGCCTGCTTCAGTTCGTCAACGGACCACGGAGAGGTCATCCGCATGACTTTCATTGAGCGCAGCAGACGCTCGATATGAAGGTCGAGGTGGAACAAGTTAAGCTGCTCTTCCTCTGAGTTCCAATAGCCTCTGATCCCTTCGAAGACCATGGAAATTGCCGACCAGCCCAACGTAGATGCATGTACGACTGCGTCTTCCCACGCGACAAGTTCGCCGGACATCCACACATAGCTAGGGTCGGACCCTATTACACCCAGTGTATCCTTAACTTCCTCGGTACTCATTAGTCATCACTTTCAGTTCAAATCTCTTAAGATTCAACTCTAAGAGCGTATCACGAGGGCAGTAGTCATGTGAACCATTAGCTGAGAGATTGCCTCTGATAGGGCAGTCCGGTTGTAGTAAAATGTGCATGGCGTTTCAGATTTTCATCGCTTCGCAGGAGCAACGCATGACGAACAGCGCGAACCGTCTCTTCGATGCCGCAAGTGAGCGGATACTCAACGAGACATGGGAGCATTATCCGAGCATGGCGTCGCGTCTGGGGCTGCATGAGTACGACGGGCGGCTGCCGAGTATTTCCATGGGAGCAATGGCGAAGAGGGCAGGGCAAATCAGGCAAGGTCTGGAATCGCTAGGGAACATCGACACCGCGGCGCTGAATGTTCGCAGCTACTACGAACATCGCCTCTTAACGGCAGCGCTGCGAAAGGAACTGCTAGGGCTAACCGAGTTGCGCTGGCACGAGTACAACCCGATGGAGATGCTCTGGCACATTGACATGAGTGGCTATGTGCAGCGGGATTACGCCCCACTAGAGCAGCGGGTTGGGATGATGACGCTGGCGCTGGAAACCGTGCCGGGCTATCTTGCAGAGCTGAAGAACGTGATGAGCGGCAGGCTCGCAAGACCTGTGCTGGAGTCGAGCATAGAGGCATACGAAGGCATCGCGGCATTCTACAAGAATGACCTATTGGAGGCGACCGGCGAATTGTCGAATGGTGAGACGCGAGAGCGGTTAGAGCGAGCGATGGCAGCCGCTACCGATTCAGTATTGGGGTTCGTGGGGCATCTGAGGGCGCTGCGCCCATACGCCGACGCGAGTTTCGCCATTGGCAAAGACAGGTTTGCCGCGCTGCTTGAGCATGGCGAGATGGTGGATGTGCCGATTGAGCGCCTTCTATCTATCGGCGAAGATGACCTGCGGCTCAACCTGGAGCGCTTCACGGAGGTAGCCGAGAGTATTGATGCGGCTAAGTCTCCCGCCGAGGTCATGGCGTCGATTGCCGCCGATCATCCGACCGCCGACAATCTCATCGCAGAGACGCGAGACATGCTGGAGAATATTCGGCAGTACCTTATCGACAATGACATCGTGAGCGTACCATCGGAGGTGCGATGCCAGACCGTACCCACGCCGTCGTTCATGCGCTGGGCATTCGCCGCGCTGGACTTTCCGGGTCCTTATGAGGAGAAGGCGACCGAGACTTACTACTATGTTACGCCTGTCGAAGAGCGCTGGAGCGACGACGAAAAAGAGCAGTGGCTTACCTCGTTCAACTACGCTACGCTGCGGGCGGTATCGGTGCATGAGGCGTATCCGGGGCATTATGTGCATTACCTTCATACGCGGAACGCCGACTCGATGATGAGCCGCGTGTTCGGCGCATATTCGTTCTGGGAGGGATGGGCGCACTATGCCGAGCAGATGATGGTAGAGAAAGGTTATCTATCCGAGCCGCGTTATGAGCTTGGACAGCTGATGGAGGCGCTGCTGCGGGACTGCCGCCTCATCTGCGCCATCAAGATGCACACGCAGGGCATGACGGTGGAAGAGGCAACTCGCTTCTTCAAGGAGAACGCATTTCTGGAGGAACTGCCGGCAAGGAAAGAGGCAACACGGGGCACGTTCGATCCGATGTATCTGAATTATACGCTCGGCAAACTGATGATACAGAAGCTGCGGGAGGACTACTGTAGAGTCAAGGGCGCGGCGTATTCGCTGCGGGCGTTCCACGACGAGTTTCTGTCATATGGCGCGCCCCCGATACCGCTGGTGCGCGAGATGATGCTGGGTGAGGATTCGGGGGATATTCTGTAAAACCAACAGGATGTGCGGGAAGAAGAGGATACTTTCACCCCCCTCCTTCCTGTCTATATAGGCCTGCCTACATAGGGGATGCCTATTCCCCCTTGACGATAGGGGAAGGAATTGTTGGTGAATGTTAGAGGTGGGCGAGTATTTCTTGGGTATGCTCTCCGAGGGCGGGCGCGTGACGACGGATGCCGCCTTCGTTCTCGCTGAGGTGGACTTGGATGCCGACCTGCCGCAGGGGACCGAATATCGGGTCATCTACCACGACTACCGCGCCCATTGCGGATGCCTGATCGCAGTCGAGCCATTCTTCTACGGTGCGGCACATTGTGCAGGGCACGCCTGCCTCATCCATAATCCGCTCCCACTCAAGTGCGGGGCGGGCACGCCAGACTTCTTCGAGCGTATCAATCCATAGTCGGCGGTCTTCCGGATGGGCTAGGAGGCTTTCGGTGTCGAGCAGGGCTTCGGCCCATTCCGGGTGGCAAAAGGCGCGCACCATTGGTATCAGCGCGCGAGGGTATCCGGCGTTGATGTTGACCCAACGGCCATCGCTGCATTCGTAGAAGCGGGCGACGACCGGATGGGGTTTGGCGTCGTCCGCGCCTTCGGGCAGAACTACAACCTGCGAACCCATAGCGCCGAACATGGAGTTGTAGAGCGGAATGTCGATGCGCTGGCCTCTGCCGGTTGCTTCGCGGTGCAGCAGCGCCGCGACGACGGCGGGGGCTGCGGTGAGTGCGCCGAAGATGCTGGCGTGAGGGACTGCGATGAAAGAAGGAGCGCCCGTGCCGCGGTCGGCGTAGATGCCGGTGGCGGCGGCGACTATCGTCTCGTGGGGAGGCAGGTCTGCATTGGGGTGATCTGCGGCGAATGCGGGCAGACAGACGGTAATCAGGCGGGGATTTGCCGTTTGGAGAGCGGTTACGACAACGCCTTGCGGGAGCGTCTCGGAATCGGCGATCAGGATGTCGGCTGATGCGGATAGCTCGTCGATAATGCCGGCTGTGGCGTCGGAAGACGCGTCGAGCATTACGGACTTCTTGCTTCTATTCCAGACTGCGAAAGGCTCAGTGCCGCGCATTCTGCCGCCGACGGGCGGTTCGACTTTTACGACTTCCGCGCCCTGGTCGGCTAGCAGCATTCCGAGCACCTGCGGCGCGATGTAGTCGCCGAATTCGAGAACGCGATAGCCTTCCAAAACGCCGGTCAAATTGCTGCCTCCTGACTACTATGGCGCGAGTAGGCGCGACAATTATAACACCGGATTTAGGTTATAGGTATCAGTCTTAGGTGGTCAGGGGGCAGGGATGGGCACAAGCGGGTCTTTTACAATGGCCAAGCTTACCTTAAGACAGGAAATCCAGCTTCTTCACTCCGCTGCGCTACGTTCAGAATGACATCATAGACGAGCATATGTACCTGTTCCGTCCCTCGCCTATCCCTCTCAGCCCACCGAAAGGGAAGACAAGGGAAGACGTTTGGCGCGGACAAATTACTGTAACCGCTGTCTGTGATTTGGAGTGGAAAGCCTGGAATGGCGGTCGTGATATAATCGCTTCGGCGCGTTCCGCGCACTGGTTCTGTATGGTTATTTTAGCTGGTCTGCGT
>JAGGDZ010000436.1 GCA_024648655.1 Chloroflexota bacterium
GCAGACTCAGGATGACGAAGACCACCATCCGCTGCTAGTAGGACGTCCGCGCAATAATGTCGGACTCATCGTCATATCCCCCGACCGAGGACTCACTGGCGGCCTGAACTCCAACATCAACCGCGCCGCAGGGCAGTTCGTTGTCGATCAGCAGGGCGCCGGTGTCAAAGTCATCGCGATGGGTAAGAAGGGCAGGGACTTCTTACTGAGGACCGGACAGGATGTGCAAGCCGTCTTCACGGACATTCCCGACCGTCCCGGGCTTGACGCCGTCACGCCGGTAGCCCGCATGGTCATTGACTCGTTCACCAATGAAGAGGTCGATGCCGTCTATGTGGCATACGCCGACTTTGTGAACACGACGTTTCAGCGCCCGCTAGTGGTGCAGCTTCTTCCGGTCGTTCCGGCGGAACTGGACTCCACGCAGGCAGTCGGCTACATCTACGAACCGGACGAGCGCCCGGTACTGGACCAGCTGCTCCCCCGCTATGTCGAGATGCAACTCTATCACTATCTGCTTGAAGCTATCGCCAGCGAGCAGTCCGCACGCATGGTTGCGATGCAGAACGCCACCGACAATGCCAATGAGATGGTCGATGACCTGACTCTCGTGATGAACAAGGCGCGCCAGGAAACGATAACCAAGGAACTGCTGGACATCGTAGGCGGTGTCGCAGCCGTCGAATAATATGGGACTAGGCAGCCGCCAGCCAATAGTGTACGGCTCCCACCCCGTTATTACCGCGAGCATATCCCTGCGGAAGCAGCGAGCAGGAATTCATCCTTGAATTGGCGAAACACTGACAAATAGAAACTGAAACTGACCACTGAAAACTGACCGCTCTTACGGAGGAACCATGGCAACGGGAAAGGTAACCCAGGTCATCGGCACTGTGGTGGACGTTGAGTTCCCCGCAGAGGAAATGCCGGCAATTTACAACGCGCTTGAGACAAGCATCAATGGCGAACGCCTGGTGCTTGAGGTCGAGCAGCACATCGGCAACAACTGGGTACGCTGCCTCGCGCTAGGCGCGACCGAAGGCCTCATTCGCGGCGTTGACGCCGTTGACACCGGCAGCCCCGTAGCCGTTCCCGTGGGAGACCCCACGCTCGGCAGGCTGTTCAACGCACTCGGCGAGACGCTCGACGACCTCGAAGAGGTCGAGTCCG
>JAGGDZ010000416.1 GCA_024648655.1 Chloroflexota bacterium
AGTTACGAACATTTATAGCAACACATGGCTTGCCTTTGAAGGTCGAGATAGCTACACGTGGGCAATCGTCATCTGGAACCCTGCCGCCTTTAACGATGGTAACATTGTGACCATAAGAAGCCTTAACCTAGTTTCCAATTTCGACGGACTGAGTGATGCCGACTTCCGGAAAGGGCATAGCGGGGCAACCATCGAACCTGTCACTTGGGCTTTTTCTGAGAACAACATCAAATGCAGCGTCGTTATCCGTTATGGCAATGGCAAAGATCTACCGGAGGACCCGGCTGATGACCAAGCGCTGGTAAACGAAGACATTTTCAGCCATTACTATGCTATAGGAATATATGACGACGATCTGATAGAGGGCACAGAGTCCATGAGTCTTACGGCGACCTACGGCGCGAACTATTACAGCGACTATGGCAGGCGTCCTCCGTGTCCGTACACGAGCGAAGATCCGGAACGACGCACAGGAACGGTCGTCCTACCCAAGCGTACTCTCTACGATAATGACAACGCAGAGGTTCAGATTCCCAACAGCAGCAGCGGTCTCGATGTTGACGATGACACAGCGGATGGATATGTGGAAGTTACAATACAGTTGACCGGCAACAAGAAAGCGGGGTTCCCGCTCCTGATCGACTGGGAGATCAGCGATGGCACGGGCGCGAACGCCGCCATGTATGGCGCAGACTCCAGCAGCGGCGACTACGGCTTGCCGACCGGCGCTTCGTACAGCAGCAGCGAGAGTGTCGTCAAGGGTACCTCCACTATCAGCGTGAACAATGGATCGACCACTGTTCGGATACCCATCTATGACGATAATGACTCGAGCGATGAGACTTTCGGCTTCACCATCACTGACGTGTGGGATACGACAAGCCAGAATTCGGTACGGAAGGGGTATATCGACTCAGGACCGCGTTCGGAGAGAAGGGGGAAGGGCACCGTGATAGATAAACCCATCGTGGTGCTGGACGACGATAACAAGACGGTGACCATTACGATCAGTCACGATTAGTCCCGGTCTTGGTGACGGTTAAGGCTGCTTCCCAACTGCAGCCTGAGCCTGCCGCCGCCGCCCTCCGACTTCCTCCGCAGGGGCTTATTCGCCCTGGCGCTTGTTGCCCCTGGCGCTTGCCGCAGCGCTGTTGCCACTGCCGCGCTCTGCCACTATAATTCGCCGCAGAATTATGCTTGCAAATGGATGAAGAGTGAAAGGATACCGTTATGGCGCTGCCCGATCGTATGAAGTTCGGCATATTCCTCGGACCGTTCCACCGCGTTGGGGAGAACCCGACGCTCGCCATCGACCGCGACCTCGAGCTTATCCAGTGGCTCGACTATCTCGGCTTCGACGAGGCGTGGATCGGCGAGCACCACAGCTCGGGCTGGGAGATAATATCCTCGCCGGAGATATTCATGGCGGTTGCGGCGGACCGGACAAAGCATATCAAACTGGGCACGGGGGTGGTCAGCCTGCCCTATCACCATCCGTTCAATGTGGCGAACCGCATGGTGCAGATCGACCACATGAGCCACGGACGAGTGATGTTCGGCGTGGGACCGGGCGCACTGCCCGGGGACGCCTACATGATGGGCATAGAGTCAACCACGCAGCGCGAGAAGATGGACGAGGCGTTCGGAATCGTGCTGCGCCTGTTCACCGAGACGGAGCCTATCACCTACAAGAGCGACTGGTTCGAGCTGAACGAGGCGATGCTGCAAATCCGCCCGTTCCAGCGTCCGCACATGCCCATAGCAGTGGCATCGATACAGTCGCCTTCGGGCGTTGCGCTCGCCGGCAAGTACGGCGCGGCAGTGCTGACCATCACCGTGCCGAGAGACCCTACAAGCAGCGATAGGGGCAACCTCAACGACCTTTGGACGATAGCCGAAGCATCGGCGGCGGAGCACAATCAGACCGTTGACCGCAATGAGTGGCGGCTTGTAGTGCCGGTGCACCTGGCTGAGACGCGCCAGCAGGCGAGAGATGAGGCGCGTATGGGCGCCGGCTACTTCCTGCGCGAGTACACCGAGGGCACCAACGGGCGCAAGTCGGATTTCGACGGACCTTTGGAAAAGGTGATCGACCACATGGCGGACAGCGGCGCATGGATCATCGGCACGCCGGACGATTGCATCGAGGCGATCCACAGGCTGGACGAACTGAGCGGCGGCTTCGGAGGGTTCATGGTGCAGACGGTTGACTGGGCGCCGCGCGAACGCATGCTGCACAGCTACGAGCTGCTCGCCCGGTATGTGATGCCGCACTTCCAGGGAACCGCATTGGCGACCAAGGCGTCGCAGGACTGGGCGATCTCGCATCAGGACGATCTGGTGAGCGGCAGGGTACGCGCCATAGAACGCGCCCAACAGGTTTACGCCAGCCGCAACAACTAGCGCTATCATCCCCTATCATCTCGATCCTGCACATCGATGTTAGTTCATTGACAAATCTGATCAGCTTCGACATAGACTGCACGCTTGAGTTCGGCGAGCCGAGCGGCAGCGTCGCCATAGACTTCGTGCGCGCAGTTCAACGTAAGGGCTGCATCGTAGGCAGCTGCTCCGATCGTCCCCTCAGCTACCAGAAGCGGATTTGGCGGGAGCACAATGTATCCGTTGACTTCACCGCGCTGAAGCAGAATCTGGACGATGTGAAGGCGCGCTTCAATGCCGACTCCTACGTCCATATCGGCGACACTGACGTGGATGAGTTCTTCGCAGGGAAAGCGGGCTTTCGGTTTATCAGAGTTGATACAATGGAATGGCGCGAATGGAGCGCGAGGGTGACGCAAGGGGACACGGGAGGATCGGGAGGATAATGATGGGAACATTCCGCATTGAGATGGGAATAGGCGATCCCCAAGGACTGAGGTACGAATATGTCGAAGCCCTTGTCGATTCCGGCTCAACCTACAACATACTGCCCGCATCTCTGCTTCGGCGATTGGGCATAGAAGTTCAAGGTAGTGGCACATTTAGACTCGCCGATGGCAGGCGCGTGGAGCGCGATATGGGGCAGACTTGGGTTCGTCTTAACGGCGAAGAAGCCACTGCGCCCGTCGTTTTCGGCGATGAGGGCGTTCAACCGCTCTTGGGCGCCGTTACGCTGGAGATATTTGGGTTGAGTATAGACCCCGTGGGAATGCGCCTCATTCCCGTGGACGGCCTGATGATGGCGGCGGCGGATGCTTCGGCCCGCAAGTGAAGCAAGTGAAGATTATATGACCAGACCGGACAACCGCGCCAACGATGAACTCCGCCCTACGAAAATTACCTGCGGAGTGCAGACGTTCTCGGAGGGCAGCGCGCTAATAGAGACGGGGTTGACGCGCGTGCTCTGCTCCGTCAGCGTGGAGGACAACGTGCCCGGCTTCCTGCGCGGCTCCGGGCAGGGCTGGGTGACGGCAGAGTATGCGATGCTGCCGCGCGCCACCCTGACGCGCACACCGCGCGAACGCACACCGCGAGGACGGACGCAGGAGATACAGCGGCTCATAGGGCGTTCCCTGCGCGCCGCCGTCGATCTGAAGCGGCTCGGTGAGCGCACCTTCACTGTGGACTGCGATGTGCTTCAAGCTGACGCAGGCACACGCACAGCGTCGATTACCGGCGGATATGTCGCCCTGCATCAGGCGATAGCCGCGCTCGTCAGGGAAAAGCGGCTTCCGGAGCCGCCTATAATATCGGCGGTTGCGGCAACGAGCGTTGGCATCGTGGACGGCGAAGCGCTCCTCGACATGTGCTACGCAGAAGACTCCGCGGCTGAAGCGGACTTCAACATAGTGATGACCGCGGACGGCGAATTCGTCGAGGTACAGGGCACGGCAGAAGGCGCGCCGTACTCGCGGGAGCAACTCGACAGGGCGCTGTCGGTCGCCGAACACGGCATACGCGAGTTGATCGCACTCCAGCAGGACGCTATCGCCGCTGACGGCGTACATTCGCCACTATAGCCCGCCAACGAATGGCGGCTGATACCTAATACTCCTCGTCATCCTCGGGCAAGTCGTCATCGTCGCTACTGCTGGAGTTGATGATACGATGAATCACCGGAGCAAAAGCCTCGTCGTCTCCCGGCTCAGTGTCATCGTCAGACCAGTCCTTGATGATCCTTCCGCCCAGGGCACCGGCACCGGGTTCATCTTCACCGTATCCCAGCACATTTCCGGAGACAACCACACGATAGTTCGCGCCCGCACGTGACGGAAACGAGACTATGCCCGCCTGTGAGGGATGCTTGTACGTCTCACGGATGATGATGGTCAACTCCTGCGCGCCCGCGCTCGTAACGGCCGCTTCGTACTGGTTGCCGCCGCGAACCATCCGCAGCAGACGCGCTGTGAGCTTCGGCTCCACGCTGCCAACGTACTCGCCACCGGCGTTCAGCACCTTCACGCGTCTGTTCTCGATTTCTAAGCTTAGGCGATGGCCGGGCACCAGCTTGAGCAGCGTGCCCGGGGGCGCTGGGCTAATCAGCGATGTGGTGGTCGCTTTGCCGCTCTCCTCGATGAACACACGCGGCGCTGCCTCAACCCTGCTTTGCGAGCGGGGCGCATCCTGATCACCGATGCTCGTCAGCCTATCGAGGTTTTTGCGGGCAATCCCGTTGTGCGGGGAAATTTCGAGCGCCCTCTGAAAGGCTTGTCTCGCCTCCTTGTTGCGCCCAAGTTCACTCAACGCCTTGCCCAGCCTGTTGTGCGCTTCCAAGTCGTCCGGGAATTCCTTGACTATGGCGCGATTCATCGTCACGGCTTCATCCCAGCTGCTGCGCATTGCCAGCGCTACAGCCTTCTTGGCGCAGTCGCGCCTCACCTTCTCTCTATTCTTGTCAGTCAGTGTCATCATTTTCGTGTGCCCTTTTGTTCAGAAATGTTCAAAACTTTTTGGTGAGACGATTTCACGAATAAGAAATTAGCCGAATCTGTAACCTATGGCTTCTGGACTCCTGCCCCCTGCCTTCACAAGGACATGCTCGGCAGGAATGACGATTGAAAAATTTGCGTCTGGATTCTTGCGATTATCTTGCTTTCAAGGATTTGTGAAGTCGCCTTTCTGCTGGTAGAGCCAAAGCAGATTACTATATTTGTATCAGGGTCGTAAGGGTATTAGATGCATTATTACAGAAGAATTAAAGGGGTTTTGTGACCTGATTTTTGCCAATGGAGCGAGTCATGACACCTTCTTTTGCCAGCGCAAAGTTCATGACACCTTCTTTTGCCAGCGCAAAAGAAAGAGCCGCCAAAACGCCTCCAAAATAATGCTTAGAGAGAGTTTGGATTCGCCATGCGCTCGGTCGTAAAAGGTTATCGGATATTCCACGACGCGGTGTCCCCTTCGCTGGCAGGCATACGCCACCTCAGCCTGAAAACCATACCCTTTGCAACGAAATTCATTGAAGTCGATTGCTTTTAGGGCGTCCACCCTGAAAGCCTTGAAGCCGGTGGTCGAATCCTTCACTTTCAGCCCTACCACAGCGCGTATGCCGTAGTTCGCAAGGGCGCTCAGTAGGTGCCTGCGAAGGCGCCACTCCTTATCTACGCCGCCACCCTCCGTATATCGAGAGCCTACGACCACATCGGCGTGTTCCAACTCCCTCAGAAATTCGGGGATGTACTCCGGCGCGTGGGAGAGGTCAGCGTCCATCTGAATTACATAATTCGCATGTTGGTCGATCGCATGTCTGAAGCCGATCTTGTAGGCTGTGCCCAATCCACTCTTCGCACTTCTCTCAATTATGTCGAGGCGATTGCCGTATTGATTGCCGAGAGCCTGAGCTACTTCTGCGGTGCCGTCGGGGGAATTGTCGTCAACGACTATGATTCGCATATCGGAAACGCCTAGCGAGAATATGCGTTCAGCCAGCAGCGGCAGATTTTCGGCTTCGTTGTATGTCGGCACTACGATTGCCGCAGTTCCTGTCCGGCTGACGTCCTCCTGCATGACAGAAGCGGTTGCGGAGACACTTTCGTCAGGGCGGTCGTTCGCGGGCGGGGACGAATAGCTGCCAAGCATGCTTCGCCAGCGCACTGCAAGCACATCTCGAAGCATATTCAGACCAGCCGGCAGCGGATCTAGTCGGCTATCCGAGTCGTGGCGCCAGTCGATTGGAATCTCCAGAACGCGCATGCCCCGCTTTTTTGCCAGAAAGAGAAGCTCTACGTCAAAGCCCCACCCGGTCGTGCGTTGCAGCGGGAAGAGGGCGTCCGCCGCCACCGCGCTGAAACACTTGAAGCCGCACTGCGTATCATGAAAGCCGCGCACCGCCAGCATTTGCACGAGCTTGTTGAACGCTCGCCCAAGAAGATGGCGCGACTGAGGTTCACCGTAGCGGTTCGCGCCCGCAATCTGACGCGAGCCTATGACTATATCGTGCCCTTCAGACATGTATTTAAGGAAGTCGGAGAGGTGGTCTATCGGCATTGCCAGGTCCGCGTCACACATGAAGCGGTACTCGCCTTGTGCCGCGAGCATCCCATGCCTCACTGCCGCTCCCTTGCCAGCGTGCCGAATGCGTTCCAGCTTAAAACGGTCCCTCCCTGCCGCCCATTGCTCGACGACTTCGGCGGTATCATCCTCGCTCCCGTCATCGACCGTAATGACTTCCCAAGTGAACGACTGCCTCAGAAGATACCCTGACAGAGAACGCAGCGTGGCGATTATTCGCCCCGACTCGTTGTATGCGGGAATGATTACTGAGAGGAAGGGAGCAGGCATTTCCGGTGTTCAAGTGCCGTCAATCAACCATTAGAGGCATGAGTGCCAGGGGTATTAGGGCAAAAACCACGAGCTTAAGCATCACTTATTCTTGCGGCACATCCAGCTGGAATGCGTCGTGGAGAGCGCAGGCGGCGGCGGCAATCTGGGACTCACCGACGAGGCAGGTTATGCGAATTTCGGATGTGGTTATTGCATCGATATTGATGTCCTTGTCCGCGAGAGCGCGGAACATCTGCGATGCGTAGCCGGGAGCATCCTGCATGCCGGAGCCTACGATGCTCACCTTGGCGAGGGTATCATCGCTCTCTGTACCCCTGCTGCCGAGTTCCCTGACGACAGGCTCGACCACATCCAAGGCGCGCGGAAGATCGGTGCGCGTAACGGTAAATGTCATATCGGTCGTGCCGTCCACGCTCGCGTTCTGCACGATGACGTCCACGCTGATGTCTGCCTGAGCCAAAGGCTCAAACAGGCTTGCAGCGATACCGGGGCGGTCGATTACACCCAACACCGTTATCTTGGCGACATTTGTGTCTGTCGCGATTCCGCGCACCCGGTTACGAATCTCGCCCACATTGCTGTTCATTTCTATGTCTCCGTGAATCAGAGTTCCGGCGGCGTCGGAAAAGCTGGACGCAACTAGAACCGGAACGTCGTAGTGCATACCCATTTCGATAGAGCGAGGATTCATCTTAGCGCCGTAGCTTGCAAGTTCCAGCATCTCCTCGAAGCCGACCTCGTCCAGCTTTCGCGCATTCGGCACAAGGCGAGGGTCGGCGGTGTAGATGCCGTCCACATCAGTATAGACTTCGCAGCGGTCGGCTTCGACGCCGGCGGCTATCGCGACTGCCGTAGTATCAGAGCCGCCGCGACCCAGAGTGGTAATGTCCATGTCCTCTGTAATCCCCTGGAAGCCCGCGACAATAACGATGTTGCCCTTATCGACTTCGCTGATGATGCGCTCCGGCGACACCCCGGCGATACGCGCCCTGCCGTAGCTGGAATCGGTGCGTATGCCCGCCTGCGCCCCACTAAGGCTTACGGACTCGTAGCCCATAGAGCGCAGCGCCATCGCCATCAACGTGCAGGACACCAGCTCTCCGGTAGAGAGCAGGACATCCATCTCTCTCGCGTCCGGCCGATCCGTTACCTCATTAGCCAGGTCAATGAGGTCGTCTGTGGTATCGCCCATAGCAGACACGACGGCGACAACGCTGTTGCCTGCGTCTTTGCTGCGCGCGATGCGCTCGGCGACGTTCCGTATCTTGTTGGCGTCGGCTAGGGAGCTTCCGCCGTATTTTTGTACGATTAGCATAGGAATCTTTCAGTTGTCGGTCGGTCAGTCCACAAGTTCTGGGTGTTTATTTGTGTACTTCATGAAATTGTACTCATCAAGAAGCTTCACAAGCTGAGAGATGCTGATTGTTGATGGCAATTTTTTGTCGTGATAGCAGGACTTCAACCTCTGAATCAGAGTAGCATGGCAACGATTTTGATTTTTCTCTATTCCATCAACAGCATCTTTGACAAGCCGTTGCACTTCAGCCAGAAATCCGGTTGCATATTCAGTTATGTCGGAGTAGTAATAAGCATTCTGCCCATTTTGTTGGTTTCTGGCCAATCCTATCGACCTACTATGTGCGCTCCAAGCGTGGTTGGCTGCGTAACCTTGATTGCGCCATTGACGCCGGACTTCATAGCGGCGTCCGCCATTTCGTATCCGATGGTATATTCACGGTCTCGCGCGAGCGCCAACACACTCGAGCCTGCGCCCGAAAGGAAGACGCCCAGCGCACCTGCCGACATCGCCGCGCGAAAGATGTTCTTCATCGGAAAGAATATCTGCTGACGCGCGGGCTGGTGCAGCATGTCCTCGGTGGCAACGGCAAGATGTTCAAGGTTGCCGCTTGCCAGAGCGTTCACCAGTAGCGCAGTTCTGCCTATGTTAAACACCGCATCCTGTCTGTCGATCATCTTCGGCAGCAGTCCACGCGCCTCTTCCGTAGGCATCGGGACATCGGGCACGAATAGAATCGCCTTCAGTTCATCAGGCACACTGATGGATTCAGTCAGAAATCCATTTCCGTCGCTGACGACGATACGACAGCCTCCCATTACTGCTGCCGCCGCATTGTCGGGATGGCCCTCTATCTCCGCCGCAAGCTCCAGTATCCGTTCCCGCGATAAGTTGGCGCCACACAGAGCGCTGCCCGCCAGCAACCCGCCGGCGACCGCAGCCGCGCTGCTGCCAAGCCCTCGACCGAGCGGGATATTGTTTTCGCACGCCATCCGCACTTCGGGCACCGGCAGTCCAATACCATCGTAAATGCGCCTGAAAGAACTGTACACCAGGTTGTCGTAGCCCGTGGAGAGGCTGTCTTTTCCCTCACCGCTGATGGAAACGATGCCAGCGCCGGCTTCTCCATCGTCAGTTTCCCCGCCGTCGATTTCAACGAATATCGTGTTCCAGATGTCCAGCGCCATCCCTAGACAGTCGAAGCCCGGTCCCATATTCGCAGTCGTCGCGGGCACCTTTACCGTAACCTTCAATTTTTCAGCCCCAGCAGGTATTTGAGATACTCATTGCAAAAGACATATACCGGCGAAAATTTTGTTGCCAGTGGCAAGCCTATCAGATACAGGCACTTGGATAAAGGCACACAAAGCCGCCAAGCAGAGTTACCGGACAGAATTACCACCGGCCGGCAGGTGT
>JAGGDZ010000480.1 GCA_024648655.1 Chloroflexota bacterium
CCAGCTCCTGGGCGGCGTGGAACTGCTGACCGAAGCCGCAAAATGCGTGGGCAGACGCAACGACTCGCCCGCGAGGGAGCGTGTCCGAGAGGTTCCTGACGACATCAGGGCGCGGATGATGGAAAACTCCTAGTGGAATGTCATCTCCGTCTCGATTTCAGTCGAGCGCGCGTTCTTATTCGTCATCCGCGCCAGGCGGTGGTTCGTCAAACGGTTCGTTCCGCGCCCGGGCGTCTTCCCATTTGCTATACCACGCCTGCCACTTGGCGCGCTCGGCAGTGCGGCCCTCGGCGCGTCCTTCTACGATGCCTTCCGCGATACCTTCCGCGATACCCTCGGCCATACCCTCGGCGCGCGCTTTCTCCCTGCGCTTCTCCAGCCAGTCGTTCACTGCGTCTCTCGTTGCCATCATAGCGTCCCATGCCTCCATCAATATTATAGTGCTTATCACCGCCTTCGCGCCGTCGCGCTCCAGTTCTCTCAGGCTGACTGCCGCGATGTCCAAAACCTTCCCATCGCTCACCGCTGCTGACAGCGCCTGCCAGAACGCGCCCTCGGATTGCTCCATGAGCGCGATATAGAATCGTCGCCCTATTAGGCCGAACGTCTGTAGCACGAACAGCGCCGCGTAGAAAGGCCGCGCTTCCCTGCGTACCGTCAGCGCGGGCTCGCGCCGATTCTCGGTTGGACGAATCACGTTCCCCGTGTCTCTATCCAATGTATTCTACTTTCCGCACGGCGACAAGAAGACTAAGCCTCGCTGATGTCCCAGCCCTTGACTGCCCAGTAGCCCACTCGCGGAACTTCGGACACTGTCGGCAGGCCCTGGGCGCGCTTCAGGCGCTGGATGTTGAAGAGATGCGTGGTCTCCTCGAAGTAGATGTGCCGGATCATCGCGTCATAACGCATTATCCGCATCGTCTTGTCTTCGGAGATCGTGATTCCTTCGGGGTGAGCCTGGAGCATCAGGTCCCACGAGGCGCTCGCTTCCGACGTGACCGAGTGCGA
>JAGGDZ010000360.1 GCA_024648655.1 Chloroflexota bacterium
GAGGACACCATCCTCGAGTCCTACATCCGATCTGGCCGATTCGACAAGGCCCAGAACCTACTCAACACACGCCTCAAGCGCCGCACATCAGTCCGAGACGAGCTCTGGCTGACCCGCACAATGCCAGAGGCTGAGGACTAAGTGGATCCAACCTCGATCAACTGCCCCCTCTCCATCAAGGTGGGGGTGAAAAGAGCTTCCCCACCCTGAATTATGACCAGTGAGGTAGAGAGATTCACTGAAGAATATTCCTGATAATCGCCGGCCCAAACGGAGCGGGCAAGACGACCCTTGCTTCCGAGTTTCTGGTCGACGAGGGGGATTGCCCAAACTTCATAAATGCAGACCTTATCGCGTCGGGATTGAACCCGTTTCGGCCCGAACGCTCTGCGGTCGAAGCCGGCAGGCTGATGCTGCGAATGATGGACAAGTACGTCGAGCGTGGGGAAAGCTTCGCATTCGAGACAACGCTGAGCGGTAGGATCTACGCCAGACTGATTCCAATGTGGCAGGCGAGAGGATACCGGGTGCGACTGTCATTCCTCAGCTTGCCCAGTCCCGAGATTGCCGTGGCTCGTGTCCGAAATCGAGTACGGGAGGGAGGGCGGAGGGCGCCACGTACCAGAAGAAGTGGTGCGTCGCCGGTTCTACGTGGGCTGGCGGAACTTCCAGCAGACCTACCGGGAAATCGTGGACCATTGGGCACTCTATGATGCATCAGGGAGAGTCCCCAAGATAATCGCAGAAGGGGGGAAGTGATGGGTGAGCAGAACGAAAGAAGACAGAAAGGTGAATATACTGAACGCTCTGATTACTTCCTCGGCATGGATGCAGCGTTACGTCGCGCTGCAATAAAGGCGCGCCGACGCGCTATAGACACTACAGGGTCAGTCTCCACGTGGCGGGATGGGGAGATCGTGTACGACACTGAGGTGTAGTCAGACCAAAATGCTGCCGGATAGACTCTAACCCGAAACAGTCCGTACACCAGTGCGCTGTCTCGTGACGGTCTCAGCAATTCTAGTCTTGAAGGTGGACTCGTCTGATACCTTGTCCGTGACGTAGGCAATCTCTGCGAGGACTTCATATGCGAGCTGACCGTCTTGGTCGTCAGCCTCGAACGCGAGGAAAACGACTTGGTCCTCAAGCGAATCAAAGTCTATGTCGCCACTCAGATAAAGTCTAAGAATCTCTAGAACTCTCTTGTTCATGTCCACTTCGCCCGAAAGGGAAGTGTCCGTTCCGACCTCCGACTCCGACCGACACGAACTCTACCGTGTGCTCAATCTTAGGAACAAGCTCGA
>JAGGDZ010000008.1 GCA_024648655.1 Chloroflexota bacterium
CAATATCGGACTGTCGCTGTGCTGCCGCGGGGAGTGGATTTCGTAACGGATGCCGGAGGGCCTTGTTCGGAATCCGTCCAGTGCAGCAGGCGATAATTCGTCTCGCAAAGCCGGTCATCGAGATTCCTTACTCTCGGGGCCCCCGAGACTTGACTGGAAAGTAGGCAGTAGGTAACTTGGAGTCAGAGCCGTGTAGAATGTTCCACAGGAATCACCTCCGGCACTCTGCCGATACGACAAGGAGTACGAGCATGGCGACCCCAGATAAGATGGAAACTGGCGAGATTCTGGAATCACCCCAAGGTGCCGAATACCTGCGAGCTATGCTTGAAGAGCATGAAGCACTGGAAATGAGCTTCCAGGGTGCTTACCCGACCCTGTTACAAGAGCACCCGGATCAGTGGGTTGCCTGGGGTAAGGACGGGATCGTTGGAGTGTCCGACTCCCAGGACAAACTTCTTCGCAAGACGCGAGCCAGAAACCTCATGGCGAAAGATGTGATTGTCGAATACCTCGACTCTAACCCGACGGCGCTTATTCTGTGATCAGCGGCAGATTCGATGTCAACGGCAGGCCCTTGATACGCGGGATAATCTCACTTCCTCGCTTAGGTATTCAGCAACCTGTCTCGTTTCTGCTGGACACCGGCGCAGACTACACTTGCCTTAATTCCAGAGACGCCAACAACCTGCACATCCCCTCGAACAGCCTTCGGGATACCGCAGATGTCGGAGGCATTGGTGGTCGCGCGACTTACTATCGTGAACCCGCCACACTCTACTTTCAAGACGAAGCTCGCTTTGTAGCCTACGACATCACTCTCCGTATCACGTCCTCATCAACAGGTGGGATCCCATCGTTGCTGGGCCGCGACATCTTCGACAACTGGCGCATCGAGTACGAACGAATTGAGAATCATCTTGAGTGCGAAGTCCGGACAGCGGACTCCGTCATCGCCAGCACCTTGTAGAGCCTTTTGTAAATCCAAAATCGAGTTTTCCGAATGTGATGTAAGGCTTCGCTCGATAGATGATTGCATTCCAGCCAGAATTAGCCCAAGTTAAACCGGAGCGCAGGTCCTACCTGCGTCCGGACATGCAAGGTTTGGGCGTATTTCGCTCCATGTGACTCTCATGAACAAAGAAACGAAACTTTCAAGTACGCAACTCACCTTATTGTCACTAGCGCGGGCCCCTTTCAGCGCTTCGGCCGAAATGACAGAGTTGAACTCGCTGGGGCAATATCATAAGAGTAAGGCAATGAGAGAAACCCTAGCCAAGAGGTTGGTGGACAGGATTAGACATGGCGGCTTATATGGAAGTCCTCGTTCAAATCACTTTCGTTGGTTTCTAACAGGAGACGGCGTGAATGAGCTGGCGGGCGCGCTGGGACGTGATACCGACGGCCTGCTGAGAGAGCTGCCCATTTCATCCGCATGGCAATCGTCCATTCTCGGGCGAATAGATACCGCCCAGGTTGCCTACAGACTTCGGGACCTTGCGGTTCATGCCAGTGGTAGGAAATGCCAATGGCACTGGCATAGAGAGGACTGGCGCGACGGAACCTTGGAGATAGGAGAGAACAGATTTTTACATGTCCGGCGTTTCGGTGGCGCCATCACCAGGAGGGCGGCCGCTTCGCGGCTGGGGTCTATGATGGAGGACTGGAAGCGCGGTCGAGTGGGAGCGGTGCTTTTCATCGTGACGAGCTACACGATGGCAAGGTTTGTGGAGCGATGGCTTCGTGACAATGCAGGCGGCGTGTACGCTTGGACCGTTCGAGAGAAGGACTTGTTTGCAGAAGAACCGCTCGGGAACATCTGGCATGTGCCCACGTCCAACGGAGTCCGGCGTCACTCAATGGCGAGAATGCTCGAACCCATCACTGCCCGAACCGACGAGCGAACGCTGAACTTTGTGAAGGCTGCCGTGTATGACAGAGTGTCTCTGCCTTCTGCCAGTGGCAGCCTGGCAAGACAGCAACGCCTCAGTGCCCAATTTGCTTCATTATCTTCTCCGGCG
>JAGGDZ010000357.1 GCA_024648655.1 Chloroflexota bacterium
CCATCAGTCTGGCTTTTGCCATATTCCGTCGCAGCGAGTTCCCGTTCAGCAGGATGTTTCCCTATTGGGGAGCGCAGCTCTCGGGCGCCGTCGTCGCCGGCTTGACCGTTCTCATCGTCTTCTCGCCGTTCGTAGAACGCTTCGAGCAGGCGAACGGCTACACACGCGGCATGCCTGGCAGCCAGCACTCAGCGATGATATTCGGCGAATACTTTCCGGACGCGAATATGATTGGCACGGATGCAGCTGCGCGCGCCTTGGTCTCAGCGCCGATGGCGGCGGTAGTCGAAGGCTTGGGCACGGCAATACTCGCCCTGGTGATATTCTCCCTAGTCGATCGGCGCAACGCCGCGCTGCCGAACAAGGGACTCGCGCCATTTTTCATAGGATTTACGGTCGCGGTGCTTATCAGCGTGTTCGCGCCAATTACGCAGGCGGGGTGGAACCCGGCACGCGACTTCGGACCTCGCATCGTGGCATTTTTCGCAGGCTGGGGCAGCATTGCCATACCTGGGCCGTCCGGTGGCTTCTGGGCGTACATCGTAGGCCCACTGGTAGGGGCGCCCATAGGCGCGGCAGTGCATGAGTTTCTGCTGAAACCCGGCTTGCCCTCGGAGCATCTGAACGTCCTGCCGACTAACGGCTCTGCGGACGCGCTTGCGGAATATGAGCATACCGCTGACGCACAGGATGACAAAGAATGAGCGACTCTCTGTTTGTGTGCGTCCACAACGCCAGACGCAGCCAGATTGCGGAAGCATACTTTAACAAGCCGGCGGAACGGAAGAGCCGACATCCGATTGAGGGCTGAATCTGCCGGAACGGAGCCTGTGGAGCGCGTTCATCCAGTCGTTGAGGCGGCTATGCGTGAAGTTGGCATCGACATATATGACGCCAAGCCACAACTGATGACCAATGAGGCGTTGGAGCGAGCACGATGGGTCATCACGATGGGTCATCACGATGGGCTGCGCGGTGGATGCACAGGCATGCCCCGCACTGCTGCACAACGTAGAGGACTGGGGACTGCCGAATCCTTCCGGCAAGGATATATCCGAGGTGCGGGTTATCGCGATGAGGTGAAGAGGCGAGTGGCAGGCATTGTTGAGAGCCTTAAAGCATCTGCCTAATCCGGGACGCCTTCGCTGAGCGGGGTTGCCTTGCTGAGATAGTAGTTGGGGTCAGCGCGAGGGTTGCCCGCGTCGGCGGCGTCGAGCATCCTGTCATACTTGGAGTCAAGCTCCGACATCTGGGTCTTCATTGTCTTGTGGAGCGCGACGGTTGAAATTATGCGGTGGGTTTCACTGCCACCGCAGCCCTTGCACTCGATCGCATCCGGCGGCGAGAAGCTTCGCCATAGCAAATCCGACTTCCGGTTGCAGCCGTCGCATCTGTATTCGTAGATTGGCATCTTCGTCCATCCGTTTTTTGCTATGCAAAGGTGGTTTCAACCCTTGCAGAGGCATCAAAGAAAGCTTGCAGCGATAGGTGATACCGGAAGAATGCGGCGCGGCGCAGTTCGCTGCCGGATTTGACACATCCATTGGGCATCGTGAGGTCGAGAGTGTTCAGGGTATGGGCGGAGTCAGAACCACCGTTGGCGGCGATGTTGTCTAGCAGGTCGCGCCACTCGGCGGGCGACAGGTCGATGTAGAAATCGAGGTCGCGCAGTTCGCCTTCAGGTACGGCTTTGACTACGGCGCACTCGAAGCCTTCGAATGTAACCGCGAACGCCGAATCGCCGACCTTCATGCCCATTAAGCAGTTGACAGTGCCCTGGGATGTGAACTGGGAGTCGCCGTTCGCGCTGTCTCGCACGGCTTCAAACCACTCTAGGGAAGGGAAATCCGGCATGTCGGGTGCGCCTCCGTCACTTATATTGGCACGCTATAGGGAAATTCGTTACCTGCTGCCTTCATTGTCAACGGCAGTATCGGCCGCATTTATGAAAATCTCACGCCAACCAGACATACACGCCTGCAACCCGGAGAGACAATAGGACGTGGCAGATAGTGCTCCCACGATTTGGTCATGCTTCATATAAATTAAAACTCTATCAGAATCGGGCAAGAATTCCCCCTGCGTCCCAGGGGCTGATCTTCAGGGGCGAAGTCGGTGTCTATGCGGGCGGAGGCGTCGAAGAAGTACTGGAAAGTCTGATTATAGCGGTAGAAGAAGTCCTGCCTGTACTGGTCGCCGTTCATGGTGAGCGCCAAGCCTTCAAATCTGTCCATGTCGAGGGTGTTGAGGGTATGGCCGAGGTCCGCGCCGTCGTTGTCCTTGATGTTGCGGATCATATCTTCCCACTCATCGGATGCCATGTCGAGGTAGAAGTCGGCTTCGGAGAGGTCTGGTTCGGCGACCTCCCGCACTTCGGAGCATTCCTCGCCCTCAAAGACGAGGATGTAAGAGTAGGAGGCGACCTTGATGCCCACGGTGGCGTCGCACATGCCGCCACCCGCTTCCTGATAGGATTCGTCGCCATTGAAGATTTCGCGTACCTGCTCGAACCACTCTACGGAAGGAAACTGCGGCACTGGTTAAACCTCCATGAACTGCGCGATAGCGGGTGGGAAGCCTGCTTCGCGGGGCACGCCTATGTGCTCCATATTGGCGAGGTACTGGCGGGCGAAGTCGCCCATCATGCGTTCGTACTGACGCATG
>JAGGDZ010000413.1 GCA_024648655.1 Chloroflexota bacterium
GCCCGCCCAACGCCCGGTCGTCGCTCTTCGGCAACCTCAAGCCGGGACGCAAGGTATGGCTTCGCGCCGCGTTCCCATACGATGAATTCAGCGACAGCCATGGGGCACTTCTAGCCGACCATTCACCCCAATACGGCAGTAAGTATAGATGGACGACTCCCAACCGGGACTTTTCCATTGCCCCGGAGGGCGGCGCACAGACGAACGGTCCTCACACCGGCAAGCGCATCGCAACAATGGACTTCGGACTTACGGATGTGTCATTCGGTTGCGACATCACGCGCGGCAGCGACACGAACCGACACGGCGGACTTGCCATGCGCTACACGGACACCAGCAACTTCTTGTACATTCAGGCTACCGGCGATGCACTGCAATTTCGCAAAGTCGAGCAGGGCACAGACTCCCTGATAGCGCAGTCGGCGCTGCAATGGGATTCAGGCATTAGGCGATTCGTTCACGTAGAACTGCACGGCGACCTCATTCGAGTTTTCGTGGACAGGCAGCAGATAATCGCCGCCCGCTCCGCATTCAACACCTCCGCGACACAACACGGCATGTACTGCGGCAGCGCGGCAGACCATCTTTGGCAGCAGTTTGGCGGCTGGGTATCGCTATTCTACGGCGACCTGCACAGCATAGACCCGCAGCCGAATCGTCAGGAGTGCAGAATACGCGCCTTCGACGAGATGCGCCGCATGGAAGACATCACGCTCTACATGTACGCCACGGCGTCGCTCCCACAGACCTCGAACGAAATTCTCGACGACATTCTGCGCTACGCAGGGGTGAGTTCGGAACATCGGATGCTGGACACGGGCGACGAGCTTGTGCCGCAACTCTGGAGTCCGTCTCTCTGGAGTGTGCAGGCTGCGGACGAGATTAGCCGCCTGCAGGACGAGGAGAGCGGCTTCATCTATGTGGACGGGCATGGCTTCTGGCGACTGGAAAATCACAGCCACCGCGATTCTGCGCCACACACCACGGCAAGGGCTGTTCTGCATTCCAGCAGCGGCGGCAGTGCAGACGCCTACTACTCCGCGCTGGAGTGGAGCGATGGCGTGGACAACATCGAGAACAAGCTCTTCATGCGAATCCGAGACGCCACCAATCACGGTCACCGCACAGCTTGGATGCTGGGCGAGGCGCCGTATTTCAATGCCGGCGAAACACGTGAATTCCTCGCCGAAAGTAAGGACTTCGATGTGGTAGGCGGGCAGCTGACGCCACAAGCGAACATCGACTACACGGCAAACACAGAGTCTGACGGCGCCGGCACTGACATCACAGCGCAGCTCTCCGTAACCTATCCCGCAACCCGCCTGTACAACGGCAAGGGAACACTGATACGGGTCCGGTTCGGCAGCACGGCCGGCTATCTGACACGACTGGCAATGCGCACCGCCAACGCGCTGACATACGACGCGCCGCTGCTGCTCACGGCAGAGAACGCTCGCAGTCAAGGCGACTACGGCCAGCGAGTCCGAAGCATAGATGCACGCTGGACTCGCGAGGTGCAGCAGGCGCAGGCAACGCTTGACAGGCGGCTGGGGCGCAGGTCTTCTCCGCGAACCGCCCTCAGAGCAACGCTACCCGACGGATCAGACACCAACACACTGGCTATGCTGCAACTGAAGCTGTCTGATCGTGTTGCGCTTCGTTACGAAGACATGGGGGTGAACGGCGCATTCTTCATTGAAGGACACACTCTTGAAATAACGCGGGGCGGCAAGCGATTCGAGCGCACTCTGCTACTGCGACAGACATAAACGGCACTCGCGAAAGGGGATGTTGGGATGGGAAAGGAGGAGGCGAAAATATGGTGTTGGATCTGATTCAGTTCATAAACGTAGGATTGGCGGGCGTGCTGCTTATGTGGTTCATGTTCCGCCTGGAGCGCCTGCTGGTGCGACTAGACAAGACATTGCAGCTGATGGCGCGCGCCACGCTGCGAATGCTCGACCGCCGCGACCCCAACACGGCGACCGAACTAAGCAAGGAGCTGTACCGTGTCACCGGGAGCGAGGACGAGTAGGCGCGCGACAGAGACAGCATAAACAAAGAGGCGGGATTCTCCGGAATCCCGCCTCTCATTCTGTTGTTGATCCGGGCAACTACCCCCGCTGGTACACCTGTATGCGATGTCGGGACGACTCCGTGATGAACATCCGCCCCTCGCAATCGAAGTTGACAGACGCCGGTCCCCAGAAATACGGCTCAATCTGCGAAGAAATTAGGTGTCGCGTGTTCAGGTGCGGCGGCAGTTCCGGCGTAAGGTTGGAAATCTTGCGCGTCTCCACCTCGTCCGGATTCGCCGATAGGAAGTCATACGCCCACTTGGACAAGGTCGCTTCGCCCAGAAGCGTCATCAGGTGTCTGCCATCGGCGGCGAGCACCTGAACGCGCTCATTGCCCCAGTCTGCCACGTAGATATTTCCGTCCTCATCGACCGCCACGCCGGCAGGTCGTGTGAACTGCCCGTCGTCTCCACCCGTTTCGCCGAACTTAGCTATGAATTCGCCGTCCGCGCTGAACTGCTGTATTCGGTCGTTGCGCCAGTCCGCGACGAAGATGCTGCCGTCAGGCGCGACACATATGCCCCAAGGCATGTTCAGTTCGCCGTCGCTGCTGCCAGCGCTGCCGAAAGTAAGTAACGGACGCCCTTCCGACGTAACCTTCTGCACACGGTGGTTGTTCTGGTCGGTGATATACAGGTTGTCGTCCGCGTCAACCGCAATACCCGTAGGACCGTCAAACTCGCCGGATTCCGTGCCGTGTACGCCAAATGCCCTCACGAAATCGCCGCTGCCTGAGTCGAAAGCGCTGATACGGTGATTGTATTCGTCGGAGACGTATGCAACGCTGCCGTCGTTGCTCAACGCGATCCCCGCCGCCAGCCGCAACTGCCCCTCTGCATCGCCATGCGAGGAAAACTCATACAGGTATTCCTCTTCCATATTCGTGACACCGATGCGCGTGAACACGGGAGCGCCGCGGTTCAGCACGAAGATGCGCCCATCCGAGTGTACCGCGAGATCAACCGGATTGGCGAAGCCGCGCCCCACCGGAGCGTTGTTCACGATGCCTATCGTCTTCACATAGTCTAGCTTCAGAGTCTGTGCGGCGGAAGTGGTCATGCGTTATGCCCTCGTCAACGGATTTAACATCGATGGACAGGATACCCAATAATCCCCTCCCCATCAATGGGGGGGGGAGGGTGAGGTTAAGGTGGTGGGTGAAACCCCATCCCGTCCATCCTGTATATCGATGTGAGTTCTATACGAGTTGATATTCTGTCGTGGATGCGATCAGACCAAGCAGTTCACCTACGCGCCGCTCGGACTCATCACCCTTATCACGCGCAGCGAGTGAGACGTCTCCCTTGATGCCCACATGCGCGATGAGCGCCGCGCGCATCTCGATGTCCATCTCCGCCGTGCCCATAATATCCAGGCAGGCATCAACAATCTCGGCCGGCGTGTATTCGCCGCCATTTTCATCTCCCAGCCTGTCGAGTATCAGGCGCACGCCCGGCGCGTTGATGTCGCTTATCTCCTTGGCGGCGAAGTTGACGCGTTCCACCAGCGCGCCGCTGTTGATCCACTCCGTGCCCTCGTGCCAGCCTTCGACCGACGGCGGGTTGAGCAGCGTCTGCCCCATAAAGCCCGCCAGATCGGATGTGGGAAGAATCCCCATATCAGGTTGGGTCACGCTGCCGCTGAGACGCATAGTACCCGCTACCAGCTCTGCCGGGCACTTCACTCTCGCGTACTGAGCCTCTTTGAAGAAATCGGAGTTGAAGAGCACGCGCAGCATGTGGCGAATCTCATGGTCGCCGTCGAAATACGCCTGCGACAGTACATCTATCGCGTCCGGGTCCCGCGGCGCGGTGTAAGGCCACTGTGGAACCGGTTCTTCGTCCGCAACGAAGAAGTCGTAGAGGTGGCGGGCAATGAAGCGCGCCGTCGCCGGCTGGCGGCAGATTATGCGCACGATGTCGTCGCCGTTGAAGTCGCCAGTCTCACCTAGGAAGTGTTTTTCGCCGTGGTCGTGGTCCCCATCGCGGAAGTTGAAATGCCAGGCGATTCTGCCGTAGGGCCAGATTGAGTCCTTGGAGGCGCGCACCGCCATGTATTCGGCATTGCCTAGCGTCCACCCTGTGAACGCGCGCGACGCCTCTTTGATGTCGTCCTCGGTGTAGTTGCCGATACCCATGCTGAAGAGTTCCAGCAGCTCGCGGCCCCAGTTCTCGTTTATCGCACCGTCATGGTTCTCCTGGTTGTCCAGCCAGATGATCATCGACGGGTCCTTCGCGAGGTCGATCAGGAGGTCGTCCAGCTTGCCCAGCCCCAGCCTGCGGAACATGTCGATCTGGTTCAGCAATGAGCGCGCCTGGTTTGTCTTCGCGTAGCCCGTGGCGAACACGCCGTGCCAGAAGAGCGCGACCTTCTCCTCCATCGGAGCCTTAGTGGTCACCATGCGATAGAGCCAGTAGGCGGTGGCGGAGTTGCCGTATCGAAGCTCATGCATATCGGTGTGATAGCGCTTGATGATGTCGTCGGGCATGTTCTGAGGGTCGCCCGGATGCAACAATTCTTCGATGGCGGCTTCGTAGCCCAGCGCCTCGTAATGGTCAAGCTCAGCCGGGGTCGCGCCGAATGACGCCCGCCTCAGCAGGTGCTTGATGAGTCCAACATCCGATTTCGTTGCAGTGGTCATATTCGCCTCCAAGTATGGGAGTGTTGCTTGCTTGTACAATTATATCATCGCTTCCATATCGACTAGACGACTACGTGATGGGTCAACGCCCAACCCCAGTCCTTCAAGGGAGTATGCACCGAGTTGCGGAATAACGTCTTCTTCCCCAAAGACAACAAGCGTTACGACCTCTCTCCCGCCCGCACGTATCCAGGTCTGTCCAAGGCTGCGCTGCATGCGACGTCCATCTGACATGACTAGGCTTGTCCGGCGCATAGGTTTTACATTGAGCTGCTCAAGCAACGATGATGGTACGGACGTGTACGTCGCACCTGTATCCACAAGAGCGCTCAGGACTTCGAACTCCGTACCGGTTGGGTTGCCTAATGCGATTGGATACCGAAACGTTCCCATCCGTCCGTCCCGTCAACCTGATTTACTTCTTGATGAACTCCAGCTTCTCGAACGTGCCGTTGGTGATCGGCTTCGCGTCAACGCCCATCCAGTCCTCCAGCAAGTCCGTGTATGCGCTGCGGAAGTCGTTGTTGAAGTGCATGTCCCCTTCCAGCTGGTCCTCGGGCGCGAGCGACGGGAAGTCGCCGTACAAGCCGCCCTTGACGCCTCCGCCTATGACGAACGCAACGCCGCCGGAGCCGTGGTCGGTGCCGGAGCCGTTGTCCTTGATACGCCTCCCGAATTCGGAGAAGATGACGATGGCAGTGTCGTTCTCATAGCCATGCTCTTCCACATCGTCCCAGAAGTCGCCGACGGCGTTAGACATCTCGCCGATGAGCTTCGCATGCATCGGTACCTCGCCCGCATGCGTATCGTAGCTGCCCTGCCCCGTGTAGAAGATGCGAGTTCCGATGTCCGCGAACATCACCTGCGCCGCGTCCTTCAGGCTCTGCGCTATCGAAGTGTCCGCGTACTCGATGCTCGACGAGTAGTTGCGCGGCGCAGTGCCCAGAATATCAGCCCCCTGCATCACGCCCCTGCCCGTTTGCTGGATGAACTCCTTCACAGCGTCCTTGCCCGAGCCGCCATACATCTGCGAGAACATATCCAGCGTCTGGTTGCGAATCGCCTCGTCCCGGATGTCCGGGTACAGCCCGTAAGTCGCCAGGTCGCCCACCGACGCCACCGGAACACCCTGCGCCGACAGCGCGCGCGGCAGCCCGCGACCGAAGTTCACCGCCGTCAGCACATTCTCGCCCTTCGGGTCCAGGTCGCGTGTCAGCTGACCCAGCCAGCCCTCAGTCGCCACCTTCGTCGGCTCTGCCGTATGCCAGATGTCCATCGAGCGGAAGTGCGAGCGATTCGGGTTCGGATAGCCGATGCCATTGATAATGGCAACCTTGCCCTCGTCCCACAGCCTCTTAATCGCCGTCATATTCGGATTCAGTCCGATATTGCCGTCCAGTTCCAGCAGGTCTTCGGGCGGAAACTGCACCGCTGGGCGGAAATTGTAATAATGCTCATCATTTATCGGAACGACCGTATTCAGCGCGTCGTTACCCCCGGTGAGCTGTACAAACACCAAAGACTTGCTATGCCCGTTGCTGCCGTTGGAACCCATTGCTTTGCTCCTCTCCTAACGCTTGTGCGTACTGTCTTTGCCAAATTCTCAGGTGGTCGTTTGCGCGGTAAATCGGCTTGAAAGCCTAGTGTATCAGGCAATCAGGCACACTTCTACATGATGTTTAGTAATTGTGCGCCTTTCTAGGAAATTGGTCAAGCCCCCAGCCTGTCAAGCCCCCAGCCTTATGGTAACCGTCCAAAAAGTCGATGCGAAGTTTCGGGAGCAGTGAACATAACACAGTAACCTACGATTTCAGACGCCGCCCGATTACACCGCTGCCATCCTCTTGTGTCATACACACATCAGAGCGTGTTATATCAAAGCGTGTTATTATGTACCACAATTCAAGATGACTGGTGGAGTAGGTCTGATTTGACGCTGCTGCAAAGATATGGGCTGACGCCGGAAGAGATCGAGCGGCGCAGCCTTGAGATGGTAGAAGATGCTATGCCCGCCACGCCGCATCTGACGGCTCGGGAGCGGTACGTGCTTGGGCGTATCGTCCGCGCCGAGGGCGAGCCGCAGATTGCAGATTCGGTTCGCTTCAGTGAGGGCGCGGTCGAGGAAGGCATTGCGGCAGTCCGCAAAGGCGCCACAATCGTCACGGATGTAAGAATGGTGGAGGTTGGGACATCGAAGGCTCTGTTGAGGCGCTCGGGTAATCCGATTATTACAATGATCGACGCGCCGAGTGTCGCCGAGCGCGCGAAGCGGGAGGGTATCACGCGCTCCGCAGCCGCCATTCGTGAGTTAACGCCGCAGATTGATGGCGCGGTCGTTGCGGTAGGCAACGCGCCGACTGCCTTGCTGGCGCTGCTGGACAGCGTGGACGAAGGAAAGGCGCTGCCCGCGCTGATTATCGGCATGCCTGTGGGCTTCGTCGCCTGCGCCGAAGCGAAGGACGAACTTGCGCTGCGCGCGGCAACGCATATCACGATTCTGGGCAATCGTGGAGGAAGCAGCGCGGCGGCGGCTACACTGAACGCGCTCTTAACTCTTGCTATGGAAGATGCTCTATGACTATGACGAATGGATACGGAAACAACGGCATTGTCCCTGATGCAAACTGGGGCGTTGTGCTTCTGGCGCATGGCAGCCAGCGCGGAAACGATACGATAGACGGGTTGCGCGAGATGGTGAGCCGTCTGCAAGTCCGCCTTGGAGAGAACAACGCAAGGGTTGTTATGGCGTGCTTGGAGTTCATACAGCCTGACCTGCCGCAGGCTGTCGGCTCGCTGGTATCTGACGGACGCACCGCAATTACTGTGATGCCGTTCCTGCTGGGACAGGGAACACATACAAATGACGACTTAGAAGAGGAAATAGCGCGTTCACTAGATGCGTATCCCCAAGCACGGATCAAGGCATCCGAGGTGTTCGGCCCCGACCCTGCACTTGTAGAGATTGTACTACAGCGCGTTCAGGCTCAGGAACTACTGCTGAACGGCAAATCGACGGACGCGCAGACCGGCGTCATGCTGGTAAAAGCAGGCACACGCTCGGCCGCCGAAGACCATCTTTGGCTATACGATATGGGTCGCATGCTGGAAGAGCGTCTTGGCGCCGGATATGCCGTTGCGGTGGCGCAGTCGCACTTCGGCTCTCCGACGATGGAAGAGGCAGCGGTTGAGCTTGTTGAAGAGCGCAGGGTGTCTTCTATTACCTGCGTGCCGTACATCTTTTTCCCGGGCCTCATATTGACGCGGAACATTATGGGCGGGCTGAAGACGCTCGGGCAGAAGTATCCTGGGGTCAGTTTCGACGTTACGCCAACTTTGGGAGTGGATGACGGCCTGGTAGAGCTGACGGCGCGCCGCATTCTCGACGCATCTTACGGATAGCATGGCTCTACGGGTTCACCACGAACGGGGCTGAAACTTATGGCACGGCGAGAGAGCGATTACAGCCGCCCCACTGTGAGGCGTCGTGGCATGCGTACCGGCTACACGACAGGAGCGTGCGCCGCCGCCGCTGCCAAAGCCGCGACTCTTGCGCTGCTTTCCGGCAAGCCTGTGCACGAAGTAACCATTCGCCTGCCCATAGGCAAGGATGCCACATTTCAAATCCATCGCTGTGAGATTGACAGGAGCGACCCTGCATCGGGCGCGCTCTGTTCGGTCATCAAGGACGGCGGCGACGACCCCGATGTAACGTCGGGCGCTGAGATTTGCGCCAGAGTCTGGCAAAATGCCAATTGCGACGAAATAGTCCTGTTGGGCGGTGAGGGTGTCGGCACAGTAACCAAGCCCGGCACCGGCATTCCCGTAGGCGACCCCTCGATCACTCGCGTCCCACGCCGAATGATTTCGCAGTCCGTACTCGACGCCAAGGAGAGTGTTGACAGTACGAATTCGTTCATAGTAGAAATTTCAGTGCCGGGCGGCGAGGAGATAGCGAAGAATACCGACAACCCGCGCCTTGGGATTATTGACGGTATTTCGATACTTGGGACGACAGGAGTGGTGCAGCCGTTCTCCACAGCGGCATGGCGCGCCAGCGTGAATGTGTCCATTGATGTAGCCGCCGCCAATAGCCTTCCTCACATGGTCATCACCACCGGCACGCAGTCTGAGAACTTTGCCAAGCGCTGGCTCGGACTGGAGGAAATGGCGTATGTGAATGTAGGCATATTCACAGGGGCTGCGTTGAAGCGGTGTGCGCAACGCGGGATTCGGCGCGCAACGTTGGTCGGGATGATTGGCAAGTTCTCCAAAATCGCGCAAGGCTACTTCGTTACGCATGTCGCCGGCAACAAGGTCGATCCCGTGTTTCTAGCGTCTCTGGCGGCAGAATGCGGCGCGCCGGATGGTGTGCAGGTCGAAATGCGTGATGCTGCCAGCGGGCGACACTTCCAGGAGATTGCCTTGGCACACGCACCCGAGAATCCGGGCGTTATGCGAGTCTTTGACCTGATGTGTGAGCGGGTCTGCGATGCTGCACAGGTATATCTCGGTGATAGGGCTGACGACCTGATTGTGGACGCGATATGTTTCGACTTCGAGGGCGGCATCCTGGGCAAGGCGACAACCACGGACACTCCGATACCGATTCGGGAAGCAGTGGCTTCCGATGACTGACGCCTCTGTCCCTTCCGATTCAAGACGCGTTGAGCGCCCCCTTGGTCTGCCCGACGACGCCTTCGCGCATCGGAAGCCAATGAGAGGGCTTATCACCAAATCGGAAGTGCGGGCAGTAAGTCTGTACAAGCTGGGCTTGCGACGAGACAGCACCGTATGGGATGTGGGCGCGGGTAGCGGGTCGGTTGCGTTGGAGGCAGCAGTGGTTGCGTCCGAGGGCGTAGTGTATGCTGTGGAGCGCAACGCGGAGTGCGTGGAGATGCTGCGCCATAACTTGGAGCGGCTGGGGCCGGCGAATGTGGTCGTTGTGGTGGGGGAGGCGCCGGATGCGCTCGATGAACTGCCTGCGCCTCAATGCGTATTCGTGGGCGGCAGCGGCGGCAGGCTCTCGGAAATCTTGGATTGCGCTGCGTCTCGCATGCCCGAATGTGGACGCATCGTGGTAAACCTGGCGTCCATCGAGCGAGTAGCGCAGGTGCAGGGACTCCTTGAATCTCTGGGATTCGATGTGGAGCTTACGATGATTAGCGCGTCGAGGGGTAGAGCATTGCCGGACGGGACTATGCGCCTAGCGGCGGAGAATCCAGTGTTCATCATAGCAGGGTCAAGGTTGGCAGGGGGCAATGAGTAGTACTGAACTGGGATGTCTGTACGGCGTGGGCGTCGGGCCTGGCGACCCGGAGTTGCTGACGCTGAAGGCGGTGCGGGTGCTGAAAGCGTCGCCCATCGTTTTCACGCCACAGGCCGCGGGCAGCAAAGACAGCCTTGCGCTCGCGGTCGCGCGCAACTACATCGACGAGTCCAAGCAAAGGCTGATATTCGCCGAATTCGTGATGGGCGGGACGTCCGACGACGTGTGGAGCGAAGCTGCCGAGCGCATCGCAGGCTACCTGCTTAACGGCGAGGATGTGGCGTTCCTGACACAGGGCGACCCGCTGCTGTACGGCTCTTTCATGTATGTGATGGTGAAGGTACAGGCCGCGCACCCTCATATTCCGATAGAGGTGGTGCCGGGAGTTACGTCAATAACCGCTTCCGCTTCCAGGGCGAAGACGCCTCTGGTATCGCATGCGGAGCGACTGGCTGTGCTGCCGGCGATGTACGGTATTGACGACCTGCGAGAAGTGCTCGAAAGGAACGACACAGTGGTGCTGATGAAGGTGAACCGCAAGGCTATGCGCGCCGTGTCTCGGATGGAGGCAGACGGTGGATTGAGCCGCTGCGTCTTCGTGCGCCGCGCTACCACGCCTCGTGAGCGGGTTGAATTCAGCCTGCGGGATGTCAGACCGGAGGATGCGGACTACTTCTCGATGCTGATACTGAGCGGCAAGAAGAAAACTAACATCGATGGACAGGATGGGAAGGTTATAGATGGGTGACAACGGCAAGGTGTGTTTCATTGGCGGGGGACCTGGTGATCCCGAATTGCTGACGCTGAAGGCGAAGCGCATCATCGACTCCGCGGATGTGATCATCTACGCGGACTCGCTGGTGCATCCGTCCGTGTGCGATGGCGCAAAGGAAGGCGCACAGATTATCGGCAGCAAGACGCTGACGCTGGACGAAATCACCGATCTGATGATCAGCGCGGCGTGTGAGGGCAAGCTGGTCGCGCGAGTGCAGAGCGGCGACCCCTCGATATACGGCGCGGTGCTGGAGCAGATGCGGCTGCTAGAGGCGGCGGGCGTGGAGTACGAGGTGATCCCCGGCGTGAGCGCAGCATTCGCGGCGGCGGCAGTGCTGAAGACCGAATTCACCGTGCCGGAAGTGTCCCAGACGGTGATTTTCACACGGCTGGAGGGGCGCGTGGCGATGCCGTCAGGGGAGAAGTTGCGCGATCTGGCAGGACATGGTTGTACGCTGGTGCTGTTCCTGAGCATCACTCGCATCAACAAGGTCGTGAGTGAACTAAAGGCGGGCGCTTATGATGACGACACGCCGGTCGCCGTAGTCTATCGCGTGGGCTGGCACGATGAGATGATCATAACAGGCACGCTGGGCGACATTGCGCCGAAGGTGAAGCGCGCCGGAATTACGCTTCAAGCGCTGGTGCTGGTCGGCGCGGCGTTCGATCCTGACATACGGCGAATCGAAGAGGCGGGCACGGCGGCATCGTCACACTTATACTCGTCCGACTACACTCATTTGTATAGACGGGCCGTTGACTTTGCAAAGAGCCATGCGACGCATCAGGTCGCGAGCGATGCCTGACGATACGGCGATAGTCGCCATATCGCGGCGCGGCGCGGCGATTGGAGCGCGGGTTCGTGATGCGCTTGGTGAGGACGCTGCGCTGTACGCAGAGCGGCGGTTCGCTGATGGCGTCGAAGGTGCGATAGCGTTCGACCTGCCTGTGCGCCCTCTCGTCGGTCGGCTCTTCGCCGAATGTGATAGGCTCGTTCTGATGATGCCGGTAGGCGCATCGGTGCGGCTGCTCGCGGCGCACATCAGGGACAAGCGCACGGACGCTGCCGTAGCATCTGTGGACGATGGAGGGAGATTCGCCGTGAGCCTGCTGTCGGGGCATGTAGGCGGCGGGGATGCGCTTGCGGAGCGGGTTGCCGATGCGATAGGCGCGACTGCGGTGATTACATCGGCGTCGCATGCGCTCGGAACGCTTGCCATTGACCTGCTCGGGCGTGAGTTCGGATGGCGTATTGAGGCGAGTTCGGCGATGGTCACGCGGGCGAGCGCTGCCGTTGTGAACGGCGAGCCTGTGGGAGTGTATCAGGATTCGGGAGAGCGCGACTGGTGGGGCGCGGACAAACCCTTGCCGCCGAACTTGAAGGTGTGCGATACGCCGTATGCGCTGGCGAGATTCCGCAATGCGCTGCTGATAATCGACCGCGTGGATATACTTGATAGAGTTGCGGCGTTCAATCCCAGGACTCTGGTGGTGTACAGGCCGCGTAGTCTAGTCGTTGGGATTGGCAGTAGGCGTGGAGTAAGTGTAGAAGAGTTGGAACTGCTGCTGCGTTGCACATTCGCAGAGTCTGCCCTGTCACCCAATGCCATTAAGTGCATCGCCACGGCGGAGCTGAAACACGACGAGGCGGCGATAACGCAGCTCGCGGAGCGGTTGAGCGTTCCAGTGCGTTACTACGGCGCGGACGAGCTGAACGCCACGCCGGGTCCGTCGGGCGCGTCCGAATCGCAGCGGCTGCTGGGGATTGTGGGAGTGGCCGAGCCTGCCGCGCTGCTGGCATCGGGGGGAAGCATCGTAGTGCCGAAGGTGAAGTCTGCCTCCGCAACGCTTGCGGTGGCGCGGATTCCCTATCCAGTGTGAATCCCTGTCTCTCTTAGGCGGGCAATGAAGTATTCTTGTATTATCTGCGTCTGCGGCGGCGTGTGCGTGAGGCTCTGCCCCGTCGAATGTTGCGCTCGTTCTCCGCTAATAGATGTCCCTCCTTGCGGTTCTGCTCCTGCAAGCCCGTTAGAGTGATACGGTCGCGCTTTTCTTTATTGCAGGGCGGGCATAACAGAGTGAGGTTGTCATAGCGGTCAGTTCCACCGTCCGATTTTGGCATTACGTGGTCAACCTCGAGCACGCGGGAGTCGAAACTGTAGTCTCGGCCGCAACCCTGGCAGAACGCGCCAATGTCCAGCAATAGCTTTTCGTGCTGCTGCCTAGGCGGCGGATAACGCCTGCGCCTGCGCCCAACAGGCGTTTGCAACTCCAAAACAGCAGGCTCGCCTCCGTCCGTTCGTTTGGGTGGCACTTTGGAGTAGTGTACGTCGCCATGTGTGAAACGATTTCATTTTTGAAGTTCTTATGCCCGAATACAGCGTCCATCAATGTCTTGACATACGCATGCGCCGTATGGTCAATGTGCAAGTAGATACTTCCGTCCTCACGAAGAACGCGGTGCATCTCTAACAGGCGCACTCCCAGCCAGCAGAGGTATGCAGCCATATCATCGCCATACACTTGCTTCGCGGTGGTCACCACGCTCCAGACTTCGGGATGGTCTCGCTGTATCTCTATCAGCCATTCGTCGTGAATGTCATCGCGCCAAGACCAGCGGTCTTGGAAACTGGCGCCCCTTGCGAGACTATCGGGCGTGGCGTGGAAGTCCCTGCTCTTGTTGAAGGGAGGGTCGGTGGCGATGAGATGGACCGTCTCGCTGTTCATGCCGCGCAGGAAGTCGAGGTTATCGCCGTGGTATAGAGTGCGGTTTGCGAAGTTTGGTTCTGCCATAAGTCGTGCTTAGCCTGCACGGATAGTCCAACGGAGTGAGCTTTCGTGGGGAATTATAGTATGTTCGTTCTGCTTGTGCAACGCTTGCGGTGGCGCGGATTCCCCTAATCCACCAGAAACCGCCGCAACTCCGCAAGCAGAAAGTCCGGGTTGTCGGAGGCGACCGGGTGGCCGGAATCAGGGACTTCGATGAACTGCATGGATGGCTGCAACTCGCGCATGCGCGCCACGATTTCCGCGGACAGAAAATCGCTCTCCGCGCCCTTGAGTTCGAGGATGGGGCAGCGGATCTGCGCCCACTTTTCCCACAGCAATGGCACTTCTCTTGCGCCGAAGCTGCCGTTGATCCAGAAGATGTCCGGGTCCTGCTTCGACACGTACTTGCCCGCGTAGTTGAGGCGCAGTCCATGCTGGGCGGTGTTGCGGTAGTATTCGGCTGAGGGGCGCGGGTTCGCCTGCATGCTCATCTCTACGTACTCGTCGATGCTGCGCCAGCCGAGCGGTCGGCGGTTCATGCCGCCAATCTGGTTTCGGGCGGACGAGACGCTCATTTCGGGTCCATAGTCGAGGCAGACGAGGTGCTTTAGGTGAGTCGGATTGTCGCCGGCGTATGGGATGGCATTGCGCGCGCCAAGCGACGCGCCCACGTAGTCGCAGGGAACAATGCCGACTGCTTCCGCGAATGCGGCAAGGTCTTCGGCGAACGCGGTTACGGCGTAGCCTTCGCGAGTGTGGGAGGAGTCGCCGTGACCGCGCTGGTCTATGGCAATGACACGGAACTCGTCGCGGAGTTCGCGGGCTATGTGGTCCCAGTTGTGCGCGTTGCCGCCCTGTCCATGCACGAGCAGAAGGTTACGCGGGGAGTCGCCGCCCCAGTCAAGGTAGTGGATGTTGAGTCCGTTCACTTCGATATAGTGGTCGGTGGGCGTGGCAGTCATGGCGTTTTCTCCAAGGGGCTAAGCTGATGACAATGCAAACCGCCTTGTGTAAGGGAGCACAAGGCGGACTTGGCTGGAACATTCGATTATGTTCGGGGATGCACGTCTAGCGGTTGCGGCGACGGCGGATGCGGCGGAGGCTGCGCTGCTTGTCGAGGCGCGCCTGTTCGCCCTTAGAGCGGAAGAAGCGTCGATTACGCAGTTCGCGCAGAATGCCGGAACGCTGCATAGTAGTCTGGAAGCGCCTTAACAGGGCTTCGGGGTCTTCACCTTCGCGTAGGGTAACGTATGCCAAGTGTGTTTCCTCCGAATCTTGGTCGAACAACGGGATAGGCGGCACAAGGATGCACACCGCTAAAAGAGTATATCATGCGTCGTTCGGTTTGTCAGGCGCGATATCCGGCAGGAAAACGCCGAGCCGAACTTTGAAAATGCTGAATCCCTGAGTGAAGAAGAGGACATTCTGTTATCATACGGAGGCGGGCATGCGGAGGCGGGAACAAAAGGGATAAG
>JAGGDZ010000291.1 GCA_024648655.1 Chloroflexota bacterium
ACCCCAACCAACGATGCCGAGTGCGCGCCCGCTGCGCCAACCGCAACACCGACCGCAGAGGCTGCGCTCGAACCGACAGCGACTGAAGATGTGAAGGACGCAGCGACGCCCACTCCCGAGCCCGCAGCCACTCCTGCGCCCGAGCCGACGACACACACACACGCCATAGCCATAGCCCTACGACACCGCTAATCCTGAGCTGGGACACCCCCGATGACGACACGATCACAGGTTACCGCATCCTGCGACGCATACCTGCCGAAGGCGAAGAGAGTGCTTGTGTTAAAGGGGGCGTGGTCGCGTTTCCGGAAGCCTGCCAGCCTAGCAGCGGAATGTGAGGCAAACACTTGAGGAGAGCCTATTCCGGATGATAAGAATCAGCGTGTCAGGGTAGTTTTCTGTCATGGCAACTTTCTAGGAGTTTCAGAGGAATGCTGCGAGACTTTTGGGCAGACTTCACCATAGGAGCGACACCAGGAACAGGCGCTACCTGTCTCGACATCTGAACTGGCAATGGAAGAAGCCACAGCGGAAAATGGTTACGCCCGGATCATAGAAACGCTTATGAGCATATTCTTGTAACCGTCCCAAAGTTGATGAGATAAGAAAGAAGCGGGGAATCCTGATAAGATTTTGAGTGAATAACCAAAATAAAAGGAATCCCCGCCGATGCCAAGAGTACGATTTGCGCTGCCACAGGTCAGGAGTATCCGGACACTCGCCCGTCGAGCTGCTCAAATTGCGCCGGAGTTGCCTTGCACAAGCACGGGCAAATGGAGAAGCGGATAAAGGCTGGGACTGGTACAAGGCACGGATATGGCTGCTACTGGTTGAGTTGCCCGAAGGTGGTGGTGGTGAGTTGATGGCGGTGTAATCGCTCAGTGTCTGAAATGGCACGCTGCCGTGTCTTTCTGGCTCCGTCCAAAACTCCACACCGCCTTTAGGACGGTTACGGATTTTCTTGACAGGAGATGACGCAGGGCATAACCTCACATATAGGCTTGGTTCAGGAATAAGGAGGCGCCTAAGTGGCAGTCAATGCAGACCCCGGAGTTCAGGCGATATTAGACAATATGCAGGTGATTGTTGGGTCGGAAGGCGGCTCGCTCGAATACATAGACATGAAGGGCGGCACACTGACCGTGAAATACCACAAAGGCGTCAATGAAGAATGCCCGGAATGCGTACCCGACCATGCACTCGTCGAGCAGATGTTCCGCACTTCGATGGCGACTTTCGCGCCTTATGTCAGAGACCTCAACCTGCTCTAAGACTAGGACCGCTCTAACGGATCATATCCAGGTACTTCAGCCCTGAGCCTGTGTTGAGCAGCAGTATCGACTCGTCAGGTGAGAGTGCTCCGTCTAAGAGCAGTTTCCGTAGCGCAGCAGAGAGTGCCGCTCCTTCCGGGCAGACGAACATGCCTTCGAGTGATGCCACGGCGCGCAGGTCAGACAGTATCTCTTCCTCACTGACTGTGATTGCGCCCCCGCCGCTCTGCCTTAGCGCCTGCAATATCAGGTAGTCGCCGATTGCGGCGGGAACGCGGATGCCGGCAGCAAGGGTATCGGGATTCTCCCATGGTTCTGCGAACTCGGTGCCTTCGTTGAATGCCCGCACTATGGGCGCGCAGCCCTCCGACTGCACGGCGAACATCTTGGGCCGCTTGCCATCGATCCAACCCATCGCTTCCATCTCGTCGAATGCTTTCCACATGCCGACAATGCCTGTGCCGCCCCCAGTCGGGTAGAGGATGACATCAGGCAATGACCAGTCCATCTGCTCGGCGATTTCGTAACCCATCGTCTTCTTGCCCTCGACGCGGTACGGCTCGCGCAGGGTGGACACATCGAACAGGTCCAACTCCTCTGCCCGCTGCGCCGATATGCGCCCGGCGTCGGTTATGTAGCCGTCCACAAGTTCCAGTATTGCGCCGGTGAGGTCAACTTCGACGCGATTAGCTAAGGGAGCGTCCTTTGGCATGAAGACGTAGGCTTCCATGCCTGCCTTTGCCGCATAAGCGGTCATCGCGCCGGCGGCGTTTCCTGCCGAGGGCATGGTTAGGCGGGTGATGCCCAGTTCTTTTGCCTTGGAAACTGCGGCTCCCAAGCCTCGCGCCTTGAACGAACCCGTAGGATTGATGCCTTCGTCCTTGATGTACAGTGCGGAGCAGCCTGTATCTACTCCTAGTCGCTCTGCCTTGAAAATGGGTGTAAAGCCCTCGCCGAGCGTGACGACATTCGCCTCGTCTCGGACCGGCATGATCTCGAAGTAGCGCCACATGTTCGCCGGACGGTCCTTCAGGTCATTAGGATTCAATGACTTGCTCGCGGCTTGCAAATCGTATCGCGGGTAGAGCACTTTGCCGCATTCAGGGCATGTGCGGTGCGGTTCGTCAGCCGAGAGTTCGATGCCGCAGTAAGTGCATTCAAGGTTTGTCAGAAAGCTCTTCATCGTACCATCCATTCTGCCGAAAGGGCGTGATTCAGTGTTCGTTGCATATTATACTTGCGAGGATATAATACAAACAGCTTCTGATGAATGAAATTGAACCAAAAATTGAACCAAAAGGGAAGGAAAACTATGGTATCTACAATTGAGCAACGCTTCTTTGACCTGCACACCGGATCGGCCGAACGCTGGGCTATGGCTCGTGACATATTCCCGGACGGCGTAACTCACGACGGAAGGCGCATGTCGCCGTTCCCGCTCTACGGCACTCATGGCAAAGGCGGCTTGAAGTGGGATGTCGATGGCAATCGTATCGTAGATTTCTGGACGGGGCACGGTTCGATGATGCTCGGGCATGCGCATCCTGAGATAATTAGCGTAGTGCAAGAACAGGTAGCAATCGGCACGCATCTGAGTATGTCTTCGGATCTGGAGATTCGATGGGCGCAGCTAGTGCAGCAGCTCATACCCAGCGCGGAGAAGGTGCGATTTCACAGCTCAGGCACGGAAGCGACGATGATGGCTATACGCATGGCGCGCGCCTATACGGGAAAGACAAAGGTTATCAAGTTCGAGGAGCACTTTCACGGCTGGAGCGACTACCTGGCGGCTGGCGGCACAGGCTTGGGCGGCATTCCGCAAGAGACGCTGAGCACGATGATTGTGCTGCCGCCGAATGACATCGGCGCGGTAGAGCAGGCGCTTCGGCAGAGCGATGATATTGCCGCAATCATATTGGAGCCGACGGGCGCGCACATGGGACTTGAGCCGATCAGCCCCGGCTTCCTGCATGAATTGCGTGATATTACGGGGAAGAACGGCATGGTGCTCATATTCGACGAGGTCGTGACGGGATTTCGTGTGGCGAAGGGCGGCGCACAGGATCTGTACGGCGTTACGCCGGATATGACAACGATGGCGAAGATTCTGGGTGGCGGGCTGCCGGGCGGCGCGGTGGCTGGCAAAGCGGACATCATCAATATGATAGAAGGCGCGAACGACCCGGACAGGCGCATCGCGCACAACGGCACTTTCAACGCTAACCCGTTGTCTGCGGTGGCTGGTATCAAGGCGCTTGAGTTGGTTGCGAACACTGATGTCAACGATAGGGCAGCGGCTATGGGCGAACGCCTGAAGGCAGGTGTGAATGAGATGCTGACGAAGTTGGAGATTCCGGGCTGCGCGACAGGCATCAACTCGCTCATCTTTCTGCGTCTTAATGTGGATGAGGATGCAGCCGATCCGGAAAAGAACGCTAACGCGGCGCGCGATATGCGGAATGCGGATGACGCTGAAATGCAGGCGCAGCTGAACCTTGCGATGCTCAATCACGGTGTCCACGCGGGGAATGCGCATGGAGGCGCGCGGTTCATATTGAGCGCGGCACATACGGAGCAGGACATCGACGAATCGGTGGAGGCTATCGGAGGCGCGTTGGCAGATGTGAGAGATCAAGGACTGATTTAGGGGCGCAGAGGTCGGAGATGCAGGAAGAGATTTACGATGTGATCATCATAGGCGGCGGGGCGGCGGGACTGACTGCCGGCATTTACGCTTGCCGCGGCGGATTGAAGACGCTCATGCTAGAAAAACTGATGCCGGGTGGTCAGGTAATCAATGCCGAGAGCATCGAAAATTTTCCGGGCTTCCCGAATGGCATATCGGGTGCGGAAATTGCGCCTATGATGCAGCAGCAGGCGATGAAATACGGGCTCGAGATACGGCTTGGGGAAGTGTGTGAACTGGCGCAGGACGGCGATGTCTGGCGCGTGTCGGCGTGGGGCGAGGAATACGCGGGCAGGTCGGTCATCATTGCTGGAGGATCAACGCTGCGAAAGCTGGGAGTATCCGGAGAAGAGGAACTGTTTGGCGCGGGAGTGTCCTACTGCGCGACTTGCGACGGCGGATTCTTCATGAACCGGATAGTTGGTGTCGTTGGCGGTGGAGATTCCGCGCTGGACGAAGCACTTGTACTGACGGAGTACGCGAGCAAGGTGATCCTTTTTCACAGAGGCGATGAATTCACCGGTGAGAAGATACTTCAAGAGCGCGTGCTGTCTAACCCGAAAATCGACGTGCGATGGGACACTTCCGTGAGTGAGATACTGGGCGATGGGCAGGTAGAGGGCGTGGCGATCGTGGACGAACAGTCCGGCGAGACGTCGCGCATCGACCTGTCGGGGGTCTTCATTTACATCGGGCTTGACCCTAACACCGAATATCTTCAAAATGTTCTACCCCTTGACACTGGCGGGCACATACCAACTGACATCTGGATGAGCACTCCTGTGCGGGGCATATTCGCGGCGGGCGATATACGGCAGAACTCGGCGGCGCAGCTAGTGAGCGCGGCAGGAGATGGCGCGACGGCGGCGATTGCGGCACGGCGGTATGTGGAGCGACTGCGCGATGTACAGCTTTAATCTGAACTGACAGGACGAAGAACATGGATTTCCGATTTAATCCAGAGCAGGAAGCCTTCCGGCAGGAGGTGCGCGAGTTTCTTGCCGAGAACCTCGGTGAGGACTGGAATGGCATTGTGCCGGACGACTACTTCACGGATGAGAACTGGCGAACGATACGCAGTCTGACGAGGAAGCTCGTCGATCGCGGCTGGCTTACGCTTGCTTGGCCGGAAGAGTACGGTGGGCAGGGCAGACCGCACATCGAGCAGATGATTTACAATGAGGAGACGGCGTATTTCCGCGCGCCCACTCGCGATACAAGCATGGGCACGCACATGGTGGGGCCTTCAATCATGCTTTACGGCACGGATGAGCAGAAGGCGCGATACTTGCCTGAAATCGCAAGCGGCGACGCCGTCTATTGCCAAGGATTCAGCGAACCCGAGTCGGGCTCGGACCTGGCGTCGCTTCAGCTTCGAGCCGTGGAAGACGGCGACGACTTCGTGCTGAACGGCTCCAAGATATGGACGAGTGGAGCGCAGCGCGCTAACCGCTGCTACATTATGGTGCGGACAGACCCGGATGCGCCGAAGCATCGTGGTATCAGTGTGCTAATCGTAGATATGGACACTCCTGGTATTGAGGTCGCGCCCATCATCAATATGTTTGGCGTTCACTACTTCAACCAAGTGTTCTTCGAGAATGTGCGCGTGCCGAAGCGGAACATGATAGGGGAGAAAAATAGGGGCTGGTATGTTGCGGCGACGACTCTGGATTTTGAAAGGTCGGGGGTAGGGCGTTACGGCTCGAACCGACGCGACTTGGAGGAGCTTGGGGACCTGTCGAAGCAGATTAGGCTGAATGGCGGCACGCTCAATCGGGACGACAAGTTTAGGCGCAGGCTTGCAGCGCTCTGGACTGCTAACGAGGCGGGCAGGATGGTTGCCTACAATGTGGCGTGGATGCAGAGTGAAGGGCTTGTGCCAAACAAGGAGGCATCCGCTGCCAAGCTGGTGGGCAGCGAGATTAGCCAGCGCATAAGCCAACTAGGGATGCAGATGCTTGGAATGTATGGCTTGCTTGACGAAGGGTCGAAGTGGGCATTCATAAACGGCAGAATCGCGCAGCAGTGGATGGACGCTGTGTCGCTGACGATACGAGCCGGCACATCCGAGATACAGCGCAACATCATCGCCACTCGCGGGCTTGGGCTGCCGAGAGGGTAGGCTATTGCTCCTCTGGGCGCTGGTGGCATTGGGAGGCGCGCTTGGCGCAATGTCTCGCTACGCCGTTGACCGCTCCGTAAGCGCGATGATGGGTCCGACAGTGCTCGGTACATTTGCAGCGAACATCAGCGGTTCGTTTCTGCTGGGATTCGTCGTAGCTGTTGCGTCCGGACGTCTGGGTTTATCGGAGGAATTCAGAATCTTCATAGCGGTCGGGTTCCTCGGTTCTTATACAACTTTCTCCACTCTTACCGTGGCGAGCATTCTACTTGCCGGGGACGGCGACTGGATGCGCGCCGTTACAAACATTGTCGGCAGTGTGGTAGTGGGTATGGCAGCGGCGCTCGCGGGCATAGTGGTGGGCAGGGCTATTTTTTGAAGGAGCGCGTGGCACGCTTGACTAAAAGGCTGAAGGCTGCGGCTAGAAGACATCCATTGCGCCGCGCACGGTGAGGAAGATACCCACCATTAAGAGTACAAGTCCCATTGCCAGAATCAGGTTGACGAGCCGCACGCGACCCGTGAGTTTTGCCCCGTAGTAGCTGCCAATCATGGCGGCTGCTCCCATCATGACCAGCAGAACGTAATCAACCTCGCCTTCAAGAACGTGTCCGACCCATCCGAAAGCGCCTATCAGCATGCCGATGAAGAGGTTCGTACCGGCGGCGATGCGCGGATCAACGCGCAAGATGCGAATCAGGGCAGGTAGTCGTATGCTGCCCAGAATCAGCCCGACGGCGCCGCCGAGAAGCCCTACACCCAGTCCGATTCCGGCCTCAGCGGACATACGGCCGGGGGTGAACATGCCGGTGGAACCCGACAACTCACCGCCGAACAGATTGGTATCAGTCCCTTCTTCTCCGCTGCGCTCGCGAGCCATTATCAGGAACTCGACGCCCTGCCAGAAAACGAGAAGTCCCGCAAGCAGTATCAGCAACCCTTTTGGCGCATCGTCGCTGAGGAAGCCCCCCAGGAATGCGCCTACAAAGGCGGGCACGCCCATGACAAGCACAATACGCATGTTGACGCGCCCCTCACGCAGATGGCGAATTGCTCCGGTAAGCGAAGCCAGTCCGCTGACGAGGATGTTGGTTCCGCCTGCGATTGGGGCGGGCATTCCCAACAGGAGCATGGCGGGTAGGCGGATCGTGCCGAGTGCGAGACCGACGAAGCCGCCGAGAATCCCTACAAGGAATGACACGACTGTCAGCAGCATTGCCTCCCACAGCTGAATACCGGAAGCAAACTCGAACTCACTCACTGTTTATACCTCTACCAAGTGATGTCGTATAATCGTCGAGATTGATGATTCTATGTCATCCCGCCTTCGATTTTGCCACACGTTCCAGTTCTTCGCGCATTTCTTCTATCTGTTCGCGTGGTGCGGGATGATGCCCATAGCAGGCGCGAGTGAAAGCCCTAGTCGCCGCGCGGACGAGTCCTTGCGGTAGTATTCGTTCCAATGTCGTCTGAAATTCCGTTGGGGTTTCGCTGGATTTCCTCGGATTGCCGCGCTCTTCGGCAAGTATCAGCATGCCGAAGTAGATACGGAAGACGTCCGCGATGTTCGGATCGTCGGAAGGGACGTGAAGCGTGCGGTTCACCCTACGCCTTCGCAAACGGGACGGCAGCATGTTGAACAGAAGATTAGCGAAGTCATAGGCAACGTCGGCGTCTTCAATGAGAGATTCACGATGTCCGGCCACTGCCTCGCGCCTACTTTTTACTCGGCGTTTGAATGCAAGTGCCATCAACAGAAGCGCCCCGATGATAATCGCCGCGACGATAGACCATTGAAGGATTTGGAGCAGCAGCATCGCGGCAGGCTCAGCCTCTCCGTCTCTGGCGAAGCCCTCCAATGCGCCTACTGCTTGCGGTGGCGCAAATTGCCTATCCGGCTGAGGTTCGCCTCCGAGCCGTAGCAGTAACGCGAAAATGCCACGCGTAATGAAGTCGATGATGTAAGCCAGTGGGAATATGATGACATAGAAGACTACGGTGGCGAGCAGTTGGAGTACCCATAACATCGGCGCCGCGATGACGTCGAGCACATCCCGCTGAAGCAGGCTGAACAGCAAGCCTAGCACGACCAGCCCACCGACCAGTCCTCCTATGACTCGCGTCCAGGCTCGCGTTCCGTTGGATTCCTGAGAAGTTGGCGCCATGTGCGCGACTATCAAACCCGCGACGCCGGATGCAAAGAAGACGAACATCATGGGAAATACATTGAGGTCCGACGGATGCGCGATGTCGATAACCGCAGCGATCGCGAGTATCAGGACGCCGATTCTGAAGCTCGTGCTTAGGCTCTCGCCGGGAATGTCCGAAGCCCCGATGTGTCCTCCACGCCACCAGAGGGCGGTGCCGCCGAGACTGCCGTACAACGCTGTGAGGATGAAGCTTTCCGAAGCCTGCCCGGAGGTCATCGTGCCTATCCAGCCTAGATTGAGTGAGCCTATCTCCAGCGATACCTGCGAGGCTACCATCAGATAGACCACTATCACTCCGGCAAGCATCTGCAAGCCGTATGCCATCAAAGGAGGCATAACTATCATCGATAGCGTACGCGCCCAGATGAGCGAAATGGACATCACCGCAAGGACGGCGATCCACGAAATGGGGCTGCTCATCGCGCCAAAAGGGAAGCTCAAGATCCCCAATAGCGCGACCAGCCACGCGCTTTCAGACAGGAGCAGCGCGCCCGTAACCAGCCTTTCGCGTATTGCGCTCAACGCACATCTCCTTCTGAGTTCATGGCGGCAAAGCGCTGTGCATGTCTTTGGCCGGCGAACTCAAGACCTTCGAAAGCATCGCCGATTTCATGCAGTAGGACAGCTTCCGGCATCGGCGGACATGGCTTGTCGCCAACATATACAACGACCAGTTTGTAACCATGAGCGCGCATGTTGTCGAGTATCTGCGGCAACTCATCGGCAACGAGAGAAAGCACGACCACAATGGTTGCGCCCAAGGGAAAGCTGCGCCATTGATTTCCCAGCTGACCCGCAATCGAACCCATAGGGAGCGGGCGAATGGAAGCGAGAGCTTCAAGGATTATCGTCAACTGGTCTGGGGACTGGCTTGGCGCAATCTTCATTGGTCTGTCGGCGAGAACGGGCGTGCCGTTCGAGAACAGCCCGAGGCTGTATTGGCGTTCGGAAGCATACACTGCGAGCGATGCCGCAGCTGTGATTATGCGTTCCAGATGGATTGCGGAGTATCCTTCCCAAGTGTGCTCCATAGTGTCCACCGCGACGGCGAGAATGACCGCTATGGATGAACTAGGCTCGAATGTACGAACCTGAAGTTCCTGCATCCGGGCGGTCGCCTTCCAGTCAACCGTTTTCAGAGGGTCTCCCATCTGGTAGTCTCGCAGACCCATGGGCCTGGAAATGTCCTCAAAGATGCGTATGCCGCCGCGTGTCTCTCCTAGAGGCCGCGCAGACGGCATGCCGATTTCAGGGAGGGAGACGATCCGCGGATAGACCAGCACATAGTCTCTGTCCCTGGCGATTTTCTCGCTGCTGAAGAAACCGAATAGGTCTCCGCTGCGGAGATTAGAAGGACCGATGCGAAAGAAGCCCCGACGACTGCATTGGAACTCGTAAGTCCAGTGTATGCGCTCATACCAGGACATCGAGGTAGAATGCAGCAGAGTCTTCCCATCCGGATTGGGACTGCCCACTACGTTGGCGCCTGCCAGCTCCATGGAAGCCGGCACCTCGTCCTCGACTCTTACGCGACCAAGCGGAAGCGGCTTGCGATTCGTGAGAGTGATGGAAAGTGTTGTTTTCTCGCCGATGAACACGCGCCGCTGCGAGAATTTACGCTCGTAAGTTACATTCTCCAGCGATACTCTGTTCCAAAGCCTTGCCAGGCCCACAACGAGAAGTCCCATCACGCTGAATCCGATGAGCAATCCCTCGCCGGTAAAGATGCCAATGACGATAAGCACGACGAAGACGAGAACCCAAAGCTCCTGCCACATCTGGCTCAGCATCGCACTACCTCTCGATGGGCACGGGTACTTCGGCGAGAATATCACGCACAATTTGGGCCGCAGTGCGTCCTCGCAGGCGCGCGTTGGAGGCGACAATGAGCCTGTGAGCGAGCACAGGAATGGCGAGCGCCTTGACGTCGTCCGGCGTAACGAAGTCGCGGCCGTACAGCGCGGCGCGCGCTTGAGACGCCTTATACAGCGCAAGTCCCGCGCGCGGACTCGCGCCGAGAGTTAACGACTGGTGCCGCCGAGACGCTTGAGTAATGTCAACGATGTACATTCGTACAGTATCGTCTATCATTACCTGACTCGCTAACCGCTGCATATCCGAAAGCTCCGCGGCGTCCGTGACCGCGTCGATTTTCGGCGGATCCGAGTCGCGCTCGAATCTTAATAGTATGTCCGACTCCTCTTCAGGTGTGGGGTATCCCAGCCTCAGACGAAGCATGAACCGATCGAGCTGGGCCTCCGGTAATGGGAAGGTTCCTTCCATTTCGATTGGATTTTGAGTTGCCATTACGAGGAAAGGTGCAGGCAACGGTCGCGTCTCCCCATCAACTGTCGCCTGCCGTTCCTGCATAGCTTCGAGCAAGGACGACTGTGTGCGGGGAGTGGCGCGATTTATCTCGTCCGCCAAGAGCATCTGGCTGAATATAGGCCCTTCGCGGAATTGGAAATCTCCGGAGCGCTGATTGTAAAAGTTTACGCCAAGAACATCGGTCGGCATCAGGTCGGGCGTGAACTGTATGCGTTTGAATGTGCATTTCAAAGACTGCGCCAGCGCTTTCGCCAGAGTCGTTTTCCCAATGCCCGGCGCATCCTCGACTAATATATGCCCGCGGCAGAGCAGGGCAATTATGGCGAGATCAATGGCTTCGTCTTTTCCCACTATGACGCGCTGCACGTTCTCTCGAATGCGCTCAGCCATCTGCTGAATGTTTTCGACTGCGATTGCGTTGGTCAAGTGAGTCCCTCACATGCTTTTGCGCTGCCCGATTCTCTTCACGTGTTGATGGTGGCGGAAGAATCATCGGATGCGGGCTTGGCTAAGTATAATGTACGAATTGCCGATAGACTAGCCGCCTTGATTGTAATTACTGGTTTAAGCCCTTGCGATGCGCTATATTTAGAAGAGCGTCGCATCTTCGATACTTGAATGTTCTCAGTGTGCAGACAACCAATTGGCATAGTCGAGCCGCGTTCTTCAATGCCCGGTGGTGTAGTGGTAGCACAAAGGACTTTGGATCCTTTGACCGAGGTTCGAATCCTCGCCGGGCAGCTTCCCACTTTCGATTCTATAAGTTAGCGCGGGTCGCGGCGTTCCTACTAGCCGGTTCTCTGCCGTTTCCGGCACAGGGGGAACTCAAGAAGCGCCCAGGGGATTAGGAGAAGTGGCAGGAGCGGCAGGATTCGAACCCGCGACACTCGGTTTTGGAGACCGATGCTCTACCAAGCTGAGCTACGCTCCTGCGCCGAACAACTACAATTTTAGCGGCTCTACATCGTCCGGTCAAACATTCACACATACCGGAGAGCGCATTCTGCTGCATAAGAAGCACCTGAGCCGAAAGCGAAGTGACATCCGGATAAGTATGCTCCTGCGGAAGTCTCACTGTTCTGGATGCCGAGTGTGATGATGCCTGTCGGTGAAATCCACGGGTTCCGTTACTCCAGAGTCGCTACCCGGTGAGCGTTAATCCACTCCCAGTCGAGTGAATGTCCTAACCCGGGAGCGGTTGGTGCCTCGAGCATGCCTCGCTCATTTAACCTGATGTCTTCTACCAGGCCGAACCGGTGCGCCTCTGTTGGCAGCCAGTATTCATAGTAGGCGCAGTTTTGCACCGAGCAGATTACATGCAGGTTGGCGATGTTCAGCAGCGAGTTACCTGCCGTTCCAATTTCGCAATTTATTCCAAATCCTTCTGCCATCGAACACAGCTTTTTCAGTCCGGTTATGCCGAGTTTCCGCGCAGTGCCGCGAACGAGCCGTAAGGTGTTCAGGCGTATGTAATGATAGCCGGTCTGGAACTGGTTTTCAGGCTTATCGCTCATGCAAATCGGTGTTATCAGCCGCCTGCTAAGTTCTGCGATGTTGTCATATTCATGCGCCGGTATGGGGTCCTCGAACCAGTAAAAGCCCAGGTCATCCGCGGCGCTTCCTACATCCAGCGCCTTGCGGAAGTCGTAACCGTTGTTGGGGTCGAGCATCAACTCTCTTTCATCGCCTGCGATGTCTCTTACTCCGGCCATCATCTCGAAGACGTCGGGGGTAGGCAGCACGCCTGGGTGAATCTTGTAAGCGCGGAAGCCTGCGTCGAAAATCTGCCGTGCTTCTTCAAAGTAGCCTTCCGGAGATTCGTGGCGAGGCGGGTATGTGGCATAGACCGCCGTCTCGTCTCGATTTGCGCCCAGCAGCTTGTACACCGGCACACCGGCCGCCTTACCGGCGATGTCCCAGAGGGCGACATCCACGGGCGCCCAAGCGTTCATGTTCAGCCCTCGACGTCCGCTCAGGATCGGCAGGCGGTTCCACAGCCGCTCGCGCTCGAACGCATCGCGCCCAACAATTTCAGGTTTCAATACGTTGAGGATTGGGCCGAACTGTCCATGCCCGCCGCCTCTGAAGTCTCCGACAAAGCAGTTGCCCTCTATTCCCTCGTCTGTCAGGATTCGGAGCACGCCCTGTTCCACGTCGCCGAAGAACCTGCCCAGATCCGAGTCCAGACCCGTGTCGGGCAGCGTGCGGCGAACTACTTCTATTTTCATATCGGTGATTTTCATCAGTCTTGCCCCGCTGGAGGTCTATATTTCCGCCGAATGCGCGCCAATTGTAGCAGATTGGAAGTCGGTCTATGCGTCCTCTTGAGGCGGACGCGGCTGGCGAGCCAGAAGAATGGCGAACGCGCCAATGAACCCCATAATGGTGAATGTGGCGAATGGAATGAAGTAGCTTTGGGTGCGGTCGTGCATGAACCCGGCGAACAGTGGCGCGAATATCATCGCTATATTTGACGGCACCATATTCATCCCAAGTATGGACCCGAAATTCTTCCTGCCGAAGAAGTCGCCGACTATCGCGGTCAGCAACGGCACGCGTCCACCGAAGCCCGCTCCCCACAGCACCGCAAACACCATTGCCATCGAAAGGCTATCGGTAACGGTCAGGATACTCATTGCAAGCGCCTGCATAAACATGCACACGAAGAGCACTAACGTCTTCGATGTGCGGTCGGCGACGTAACCGGCAACGAATCCGCTGATGAACGCAACGAAAGTGTACAGCGTTACGACAAAATTCGCCGTGATTAGGGAGATGCCCGAATCCGTGAGCTTGGGCACCAGATGCACCGACAGCGTTACGATGGACACTACTGAAGTAAGGCGCGCCACTGCAATCACCCAAAACGATAAAGTCTTTAGCGCCTGCCGTGGGCTTAATTCGCCCTCGTCGCCGGAGTCGGGCTGCGTGGAAACTGAGGAAGGCATGCCTATGCGCCTGATAGGTTCCCCGTCGGGCCGAGATCCAACGTCTTCGGGGCGGTTGCGAACGAAGTGCGAAGCGGGAAGGGCTACAAGTATCAAGACTACGCCAATGGCAAGTGATGTCAGACGGAAGTCGTGGTTCTCTATTCCCCAGGCAAGGATTGGCACCAGGAATCCGCCGAGCTGAATGCCTGACACGGCAACGGACATGGCGAGTGCGCGACGCCTGACGAACCAGTTGTTTATCAGGGTTACAAAAGCAATCCAGCCACCTATGCCGGAACCGAGGGAGATCGCCAGATATGCCAAGTAGAAATGCCAGACCGTCTGAATTTGCGAGTAAAATATGAAGCCCGCCCCCATCACTAGATAGCCGATTATGACCATCCTGCGGGTGCCGAGCCGATCGACCAGCAAGCCTTCTACAGGACCCAGCAGCGCACCCTCAACACGCGATAGCGCAAACGCCCCCGACAGCGTCGTTCGATTCCAGCCGAAGGTGCGCTCCAGCGCAACGAAGAATGTGCCGACACCCTGAAACACAGTGGTTGACATCAGCATCAGCATGAAGCTGGAAATGCCTACTAGATACCAACCAAAGAAGATGTTGCGTGGGCGGCGGAAATTGAGCATATTTGATGGCGCGAGTGTTGGTGCGCAGAAACGCGCCAAAGAATTGCACGGTTGGTGTTGGGTTGGGCGCGGATTGCGTACTTATAATACCATTATTATTGGTGCTATTCGCCCGCCAAACTCGCGCAACCATCCCAGAATTGGGGTTTTTTCGCTTATGTTTGATCTGGATATAGACAGGAAATATGCCCCTTGTCTTTGACAGTTCCCATACATTCGGCTAGCCTTGTGGCGATTTCGCTAGCTAAGGGGGTGTTTTATGGATTATGTTAGGTTAGGTCGCAGCGGCCTCAAGGTCTCCCGTGTGTGTGTCGGCACGAACATGTTCGGTGCGGGATATGTGGACGACGACCGCGCAATCTCGGTAATAGACGCTGCCTTCGATGCAGGAATCAACTTCATAGACTCGGCTGATGCCTACAACTCAGGCCACTCGGAAGTCGTGGTCGGCAGGGCGATTAGCGGTCATCGCCATGACTTCGTTGTTGCCACCAAGGGCTTCATCGCCACAGGGCCGGGCCCTAACGACGTAGGCCTCTCTCGCAAGCATCTGATTAACGCGGTGGAAGCGAGCCTGAACCGCCTACGGACGGACTATATCGACCTGTATCAAGTCCATTACTTCGACCCGGACACGCCGCTTGAAGAATCACTCCGAACTCTTGATGACCTCGTGAGGCAGGGCAAGATTCGCTATATAGGCTGCTCAAACTTTGCGGCGTGGCAGCTTATGAAGGCGCTTTGGGTCAGTGACAGGCAAGGGTTCGAGCGATTCGAGTCGGTGCAGCCGGAGTACAATCTTGGCAAGCGAGACATCGAAGACGAGCTTTTCGCTGCCTGCTTGGACCAGTCGGTCGGCATAATCCCTTACCAGATATTCATGGGTGGCGTTCTCACCGGCCGATACAGCCCTGAAGCGCCGCCGCCGTCAGACAGCCACATGGCGTCCCGCCATGCACAGCGAGCGAAGGACACATACTGGACGGACCGGACATTCGAGATGGTCAGTGCGCTTAAGGAGATTGCGTCCAATCTGGAAATCGTCGTGCCTCAACTCCTCATCGCTTGGACTCTTTCCAAGCCGCAGATAACTTCCGTCATTGTCGGCGCATCACGCCCGGAGCAGGCTGAGAGCAATGCACATGCCGTTTCCGTTCAATTGCCCAGTGAGATAGTTGCACGCCTTGACGCTCTTTAGGAATCTGAAGACGTGCCGTTGTTGCGCTGACAGTTGTTTAGAGATATATTCTGTGCAAATCCACGACACTTGCCCTGGAGGCCAGCCGAGGCGACAGACACCGCACGGAGGTGAATCATGAAGTACGACTATATAGTAGTGGGTGGTGGCTCTGCCGGATGCGCCGTCGCAACCCGCCTTTCCGAAGACCCGGAGCGTTCCGTGTTGCTGCTGGAAGCGGGACCCGACTACCCGGACTTCGACCACCTGCCTGATGACCTGAAGCTTGGCAACAATGTTTGGCTTTCTGCATATGGACCCCATAACTGGGGATACACAGCGCGCCTCACGGATGAGCAGGACGAACTCATTATCCCTAGGGGCAAGGCGACGGGCGGCTCTAGCGCAGTGAACGGTCAGGTGCTGTTCCGCGGTATCCCCGAAGACTATGATCGCTGGGCAGAATGGGGGAATGACGAGTGGGGGTTCACTCAGGTGCTGCCGTACTTCAACAAGATGGAGACGGACCTAGACTTCGGCGGTGACGACTTCC
>JAGGDZ010000456.1 GCA_024648655.1 Chloroflexota bacterium
GCAGGAGATGGAAGCTGTTCTAGCGCATGAGGTCGCACATATAAGAAACCGGGACGTTTTGGTGATGACGTTGGCAACAGTCGTCACGGAACTAACACATCACCTAATGGCGTTTTTGCGCTGGAGCGCTGTAGCTGTTGGCGCAATCACGGTCGTGCTGCTGGCTTTTGGGTCAAGACACTCGCTACTGTACATTGTGGTGCTTCTTGCGGCGCTGGCACTTTACATCTATATGGGAATTGCTTACGTCGCGCTTGCTTCAATACAGTTCTTCAACAATCTGTTACTATTGGCGCTCTGTCGTTGCCGCGAGTACGGAGCCGATAGAGGCGCGGCAGCGTTGAGCGGCTCCCCGATACAGCTTGCTTCCGCACTGCAAAAGATTGACCATGCTGTGGAGACCATACCGATGGAAGATCTGCGACGCATCGAAAAGGCAAATGCGTTTCTAATCATTCCGGCAATCGAGAGAAACTTCATCACTACTTTCTTGTCAACCCATCCGAGAACGGAAAAGCGCATAAGAAAATTGCAGGAAATGCAGCGCGATTTAGAACGCAGAAATGACGGCGAGGTCTGAAATGGGGCTACTCACCATGTTGTTCGGCAGGAATAAGCTAAAGAGGCCGGATAGGGAGAAGTTCTTTTCCGTAATCACGGCAGAGGTGGCTCTGAGCAGCAGGATGGACCTCCATAGCACGCACAAAGCGGGCATTGTCTTCAATCCCGTAGAATCGTCCTTCTTCGAGAACCTCAACGAGGAAATCAGGTCACTTCTGACAGTGAGCAAAACCTCGACCGGTACGCAGTTCAGGGTGGTTGACGACACTTTCGGCACGCGCTGGGCATCCCTGGAGGACAGCGACTTCGAGGACCTAGTAAGCACGATTCACCTCATTAGCGAGACTGTGATCGAGCATGGCTTCGCTGACAGACTACTTGCGGCTGTGTTTGGCGTGGAGTATGAAGGAAAGCAGTCTTACTGGATATACAATTACAAGCGCGGTTACTTCTATCCGATGGTCCTTACCGCTCCCCAGACGCGCGACAACGCCGCAGAGATGCGCCTGAGCGCCGTTATGGAAGAGGAGAAAATCCCCGTCGAGCGCAGCATGGAAAACTGGTACGCGCTCTGGGGGATTCCGTTCTGAGGCATTATCAGTATTCAACCAGTATTCAGCGCTCAGTTCGCACTCTTATGAGGACTTCAAGACGCGCGCAGTGATTGGCGCTGCTATGGCGTCCCTACTACTGATAACAGGCAACTGCTGATTATCCTGGCAGCAGCCCCTCGCCGACAAACATTTCCTCAGCTTCAAGCAGGGTGATGTCGGGTTCTGGCAGCACCAGGTCGGACTCCACGAGTTCTTCGATGGGCACCGGTTCGCCATTCTCGCGCACGAGGTCGAGCATACGCCTCAGAACACGGGCGAACGCCTCTGCATCTTCGTCTGCCACTACATCCACAAGCTCATTGTCTATCTCGTTTAGTTCGTCCATATACGCGCCGGGCAGGTTGTACTGCCCTTCGGTAAGTATTCGCACAATCATCTAGTTTACATTCCTTTGTTGACGCATTGCGGCGAGTTCGTTTTCGACGTCGGAAGAGCCGGAATCTTCAGGCAAGGCGCGTCTCTCGCCGGAAGGCAGTTCGCCTTTCAGCGCCGCAAGCTCGTCCTCGACATTCTGCTCCGCCATAAGCTGGGACAGCTCCCTGCTGAGTGGGTCTCCACCCGTGCCTGTGTAGTCATCAAGCACGCCTAGTTCTGCAAGTTCATCGATTGCGCCGGCGCGCGCCCTCATGTTCTCGGTCTTGTTCTCGGCGCGCTCGATGGCAAGCGAGACATCGCCCATCTCTTCGGATATGCCCGAGAGCGCGGATCCGATGCGAACCTGTGCCTGTGCCGCGTTGTACTGCGCCTTGACTACTTCCTTACGAGTGCGGAATGCCGCCACCTTCGCCTGCAACCGCTGCTCCGCCTGCGTCAGCTTTTCCTGCTCTATCTCAAGGTCGGCAATCTGAGTGTCGAGGCCTTCAAGTTCCATCAATGAGGCTTGCTTGCGCTGCAACGCGAGGCGCGCTAGGTCTTCCCGACCTGCCGACATCGCCTGCCGCGCCTGCCCGTCGAGCTTGACGATGCCGTCTTTCACCTTTGATGCCTGGAGTTCCAGTCGGCGCTTCGCGGTAACCATCTCCACTACGCCGCGCTTGACGTCCCGCAGTGTCTCCATCTGCTTTTCGTAGGCGTAGTCGAGTGTTTCGTTGGGATCTTCCGCATTGTCGAGTATGCGGTTCATCTTTGACTTTACGACCGTTGACATTCTGGAGAGTATGCCCATTTTCTACCTCAGATACTTTGGTTTGTCATGCGCCATGCCTAGTACGACGATTTATTGCCTCTGATCATCCCTACAAGCCCTATGACGCCTACGATGACGCCGACAACGATGCCAATCACTCCTAATACGGACACCAAAAATTGCACGATGCCTATCAGTAGAAGGAGTCCAATGATTATCAACAAGACTCCCGCGCCCACCATGCCGCCGTTACTCATCACCCCCCCTGCTTCCAAATCAGAACATAGACTTATCACTTTCCGATTTTAACATAGACCTCCTGATATGTCCTTGCGACCGACCACTGACTTTGACTTATCCGATGCCAATTGAAAGCCAATCCTTTGCTTATGAGAGCGCAGACACTATAATATCGCTAAGCAATCAAGGAGGGGGTGTGTATGAAGGACAAGAACTTTCTGTCGGTCGCCGACCTGCCATCTAACAGTGTGGCGCAACTCGTGGACCGCGCTCACAATATGAAGCGGGACAAGGGCGCACGACCGCTCGCTGGCAAGGAGTTCGCACTTCTATTCGAGAAGCCCTCGCTTCGGACTCGCGTGAGTTTCGAGGTTGGCATCCGACAGCTCGGTGGAACCTGCACATATCTCAGCCAGCAGGATGTCGGGCTAGGCGTTCGTGAACCTGAAGCCGACATCGCGCGTGTGCTTGACCGCTGGGTGGACGGCATAATCGCCCGAGTTTTTTCGCACCGCAGCCTTGAACTGCTTGCCGAATACTGTAACATTCCTGTGGTCAACGCACTATCAGACCTTGAGCATCCCTGCCAGGCGATGGGCGATCTACTGACGATTAAGGAGCACAAGGGCAGCCTGTCCGACCTGAAAGTCACATTCGTTGGAGATGGCAACAATGTCGCCGCCAGCCTCGCGCTTGCCTGCGCGTCCGTGGGAGCTAATTTCACACTGGCTTCTCCCGAAGACTACCAGCTACCCACGCCTGTGCTGGAAGAGGCAAAACGCAGAGCGGCTAGCAAGGAGTCTAAAGTGGATTGGGTGGACGATCCCTCAGAGGCAGTACAGGACGCCGATGTCATCTACACCGATACCTGGGTAAGCATGGGACAGGAAGACGAGAAGGCTGAACGCATCGCCATTTTTGGAGATTACAAGGTCGATGAGGAACTTGTGCAGTCTGCGAAACCCGACTTCTTATTTATGCACGACATGCCCGCGTATAGGGGGCAGGAATTGTCCGAAGGCATGATCGACCACAATAATTCCGTCGTATTCGATCAGGCTGAAAACCGCATGCACGCGCAGAAAGCCATCCTCGCCGCAATATACGGCGACTAGCCACCTCTACGGATACTACAAGGATTTACGCACCTTCCCTCTTGGGAGGGACCCGGGGAAGGAGGGACCCAGGGAAGGGCGCAAGCC
>JAGGDZ010000174.1 GCA_024648655.1 Chloroflexota bacterium
GGAGTCGGTCGTAGTTTTCCGGTTCATTCTCTCGCAGCCAAAGTAGCTTGGGCGCGGTGAACCCCTCAAGAGGAAGATTGCCGACTGTGCCGCGTAGTAATTCCAACCCCACGCCTTCAAGTATATGACGGCATTGGGTCGATGTACGTACATCGTTCCAGAGCAGCGCGGGACGGATAACCTCACCGTATGTGTCAAGAAATACCGAACTGTGCATCTGCCCGCTGAGGCCGATCCCGGTAATTTCGCCCCGCCAATCAACGCCGCCCGCAGTGTGCAGTACCTTGCGAACTGCCAGCACGGTGCTGCGCCACCACATTTCCGGATGTTGCTCAGACCAGCCGGGGCGCGGCACGCTGACGGGATGCTCTACTTCAGATTCTCCCAGCACTTCGCCTTGGCTGCCAACGAGCATCGCCTTGACAGCTGTAGTGCCTACATCAATCCCAAGAACGGCTCTGTCAGGAGTTAGCATTGATTATCCTGTCCATCCCTGTCCATCGATGTCAGCCCCTGCTAAATCTGTCGCAGGCGTGGATCGAAATAGTCTCGCAGCCAGTCTCCCAGGAAGTTCAACGATACCACGACGAGCGCGATGGCAATCCCCGGTATGACGGCGATCCACCAAGCGGAGTCGATGTAGTTTCTGCCAAATGAGACCATGCTGCCCCAGGCGGGCTTGGGCGGCGGAATGCCAACGCCAAGGAAGCTGAGAGTGGCTTCAGTCAGGATGATCTGCCCTGTCCCAAGCGTGGCGACGACAATGAGGGTGTTGGTTACGCCTGGCAGTAGATGCTTGAATATGATACGCGGGGACGATGCGCCTGCGATTCTTGCGAGCGCCACATAGTCCATCTGCTTCAGCTGCAATATCTCGCCTCTGATTTGGCGCGCGGTCGTACCCCATGAGAATATGGCGATGATGACGAGCAGTGTGGTAAAACTTGCGCCGAACACCCCAACCATCACGAGCGCGGCTAAGATGAAGGGCAGGGCATTCTGCAAATCAACCAGGCGCATCAGCGTTTCGTCAACGTGGCCGCCGAAGTATCCGGAGACGGCTCCGATAACCGCGCCAAGAGCGACGCTGAGAAGCATCGTTATGGCGGCAAAGCTGATGGAAACTCGCGCTCCATGTATGATGCGACTGAAGATATCCCGCCCCTGATTATCGGTGCCGAACAGGTGCTCTGTCGTTCCGCCGAACCCTATCGGGGGCTTGGTTCTTGCCCGCAGATCGCCCTTCACAGGGTCGTATGGTGACACGATGGGAGCTGCAATCGCCGCGAATACCAGAACGATGAGGATAAGTGCAGGAATATATGGCCATCGGCGAAACTGCGTATAAGCCCTCGATATAAATGACGGCTCGTCGATCTGCAGCAACGCTTCTTGTTGTTCCAGTTGCATGTTTGACTCTGATGCAGACTTCTTACTCGTATCTTATGCGCGGGTCAACAAAGGCGTAAATCATATCCAGTATGAAAGCGAACACCACATACATGGCGGCGAAAAACAGCACGGAGCCTTGTAAAATTGGGAAGTCGTTTGCATATACTGCTTGAAGTGCCAGCCTTCCCAGTCCGGGCAAGGCGTAGATGGTCTCTGTCAGGACGGTGCCGGTGGCGAAGCCTGCCAGAAGCAGACCACCATAGGTTAGAGGAGCTATCAAGGCATTTCTGAAGGCGTGCTTCCATACCAAAGTGAACTTGCCCACGCCCTTGGCTCTCGCAAGTTTCACATACTCGGAATCCATGACGTCCAGCATCGCCGAACGAGTGAGACGCAGAAAGCCTGCCGAGCCAAACCAGCCAAGGATTATGCTCGGCATGATGTAGTGTGAAAAGCCGCCCTGTCCTGCTGCGGGCAGCCACTCTAGTCTGACCGAGAATATGAGAATCAGGACGATTGCCAGCCAGAATGCCGGAACTGACTGTCCAAGGACTGCCATCGTCCTGCCCATATAGTCCCAAACCGTACTTCGATACACTCCTGACAGTACACCTAGAGGGATACCTATCACCACAGCGAATATGAAACCGCCGCCGGTGAGTTTCAGCGTCAGGGGCAGCCTGTCGGTTACGGCTGTCCACACCGGGATACCGGTGTCGATCGACTCACCCCAGTCGCCCAGCAGGACGTCTCGGAGCCAGTACAGATATTGCAGTGGGAGTGGCTTGTCCAGCCCCAATTTCCTTCCCCAAGCCTCCCAGACCTCTGGCCCAACGTGAGAAAAGGCGTTCAGATACAGAAGGCGCGGATCCCCGGACATCCGTGACAGAGCGAATACGATGACGGTAGCGAGGATGATGGTTACGAGTGAATAGCCGACCCTTCGCAGCAGAAATTGCGTCATAGTTTCTCGTACTTCGGAAAGGGTTTCGTTCGACGATTCCAGGTTCTAATAGTATCCCCTCCCCAGATGTCAGGGAGGGGACACGCGGTTTCAGCGGGTAGGCGCGCGGCATTTGCGGAAGCACGCCTTAGACACACTTGGCTTATTGCTTTAGATTGATCGTTTCAAGATTATTGAACAGGCCGGTTATCTCCATCTTCCAGCCTTCCACGAAGTCCGGATTAACCCAGACAGGATTGTCCGCGTGGACTACGCCTGTTGAGAGCATCCAGTGATAGAAGAACTCCGCTTCCTTGATGTTGGCGGCTATCCTAGCCTCCTTATCAAGCGGATTGGCTTCGACCTCGTTCACATAGGTCATAACTTCAAGAGCCTCAAAGCCGGGGTTCCAGTCGCCTTCGCCAATTGTCGAACCTTCGCGCGCCGCCAGCCTGGGCTGGTCCATAAGCAGCAGCGGACCGCCGCATCCGGGCCAGGCGCAGCACGATGTCAGGCCGTTCCACTCGCGGTCAACAAGGCGAGGCCTGAATGCCTGATATGCCGTGCTGTCCACCGTCACATCCAGACCGATATTAATCCACATCGTGGCAACGGCATCGAACACCTCAAAGTTCACGTTCGGGAGCTGCTGCACGTAAATTTGGAATGCGGGGAAGTCATCGACAGGGTAACCGGCCTCCTCAAGCATCGCTACCGCGCCGTCGGGATCGTAGGGGATTATCCACTCGTCCTTGTGCTCCGGCAGCGAACTGGAGAAGAAGTTGATGTACTCGGGGAAGCCGTTGCCCAAGAGTACCTCTTCGACGATCAGTTCGCGGTCGATTGCTTTCGACAGAGCGTGGCGCACCAGTCGTGCAGATTCCATCCGCTCAGGGTCCATGGGATCACCAATCCATGGGTGTTCGTCATCCGGCATGTAGCCGGGCCTGGGTGTCACAGGCTGTCCGTCGCGGCCCTTGTTGTCACCTTCAGGGTATTCGAACATCCAGAAGTTGCCGCTGTAGGTGATTGCCTGCGTTGCGCCTCCCAGGTTGTCGCTGTTGGGCTGAAGCCCCGCTTCGAGAAGGTCGGGGAGGAAGCTGAATGGCACCGGGTCAATAATATGCACGGCGTCCGTCTTGATTAGCGCTACGCGAGTGGAGTCTTCCGGAATCTCCTTCACACTCAGTTCGTCAAAGGAAGCGGGAGTATCCCAGTAGTCGGCGAAAGTGCTGCCTATGAACTCGTCGTTCGCAGTCCAACTCTCCATCTGGAAGGGCCCCGTGCCGACCGGGTTCTGGAAGGCATTGTCGCGGCCCTCTTCGTTGACATATTTGCTACTGTACACGAAAACCAACCCGATTATCGCGCCCTCGAACTCCGATGTGAAGCTCTTGAGCGGAAATTCGACGGTGTGCTGGTCAACCACGACATGCGGCTTCTGGTACTCGTGCAGATAGCCTACATTGCCGAATACGGACTCCTCGTTTTCGACTCCGGCGTCTCCGAAACTCCACTTGACATCCTCCGCTCCCATCTCGCCCCAGCCGTGATGGAACTGGACGCCTTCACGGAGTTTGACGGTTATCTTGGACAGGTCGGTCGCCACATCGTAGGATTCCGCTAGATGCGGGTAGAATAGCAAATCCTTCGCCTTGCGCTCCGTCAGGCTTTCCATCAAGCCGATGAGTCCGGGTATGGTGTCCCCTGTACCGCCGGATGCCTGACCGGGCAGCCCCTGTGGGTTTCCTAGAGTGCGCATTGCCACTTTCAGCTGTCCGCCACCCGACTCGGCGGGAGCCGCTGCGGGCGCAGACGTAGGCGCCGGCGCGCTGGTTGCCGCCGTAGCGGGAGCTGCCGGAGCAGGCGCTGCAGTTGTCGGGGCAGGGGCAGGAGCTGCCGGCTCTGCTTCTTCGGGAGCGGAGCCGCATGCTGCCGCCAGCAGAGCAGCCAAGCCAACCATGCCAACAAGCATTAGGGCATTGAGTTTCATGTCTTCACCTTCCTTGAGAAACGCGTTAGCCAATTCCATGTTGGCAGTGAAAAGGGAGTGTCGCCATGTGAACCAAAAATCCTGAATTTAACGCCGCTATTAAAGCATTAAGTAGCCAGATAGTCAATATCCTCTGGTCGAATCACAATAGCCATCTGAAACCCGTGTTCTTCATTCTTCAGGCTCGGTAATTTCCACGACCTGATTGGAATCAACGTTCTCAATGACTTGCAGCCTTCCGCTTGGCCACCTGACTTCGACCTTCTCGACTTCAGCGCTTTCACCAAGTCCAAACTCCAGATCGACGCTGTCCATCGATAGGTAGCTCGAACCGGCTCGCACCTCCTGAACCTGAGTCTGCCCGCCCGCCGTCAGATAGACTCTGGCGCCGATGCCGTCCGCGTTGCTCCCCGTGCCGTCAATAGCCATGCGTCCCTTTAATCTCAGCGTAATCCAGTTGTGCGCGTTGTGACCGTTCATCCAAACGAAAAGCGGCCCCGTTCTGGGCGCGGTTGCCGGTGGGCCGCCGGGCAGCCCGGGAATATAGATGTCGCCACTGCTATTCGTGGCAATGAGATCGACAAAGCCGTCACCGTTAAGGTCGCCGTGCGCCAGTCCCTTGCCGTTCTCGTGCAGTTGGCGGTTGATCCGTCTTGTCTTCAGCTCTTCGGAATTCGTTCGCGCTGGCGGGTTGTCTTCCAGCCCTTCATAACTCACATGTGTAATATCGAGCAGTCGGGCGCGTACAGTAATGTCCTCAAAGGCGCCTGTGTTATCGCCGCGCAGCATCCGACCGGCTGCCGGGAAGATGTGTCCGTTCGGACCGCCGCCTCTGCCCATTGTGGACCCAAACCAGTACAGGTCCTGGTCGCCGTCATTTTCATAGTCGAAAAAGGTCGTGCCAAAACCAAAATCGTACGCAGCCAGCCCTGTCGGTACCCGATGGTCGGGGTCTATCGTCGAAGGGTCGAGAGACAGTGGCGGAAACCACGGGCTTGGGTCAACCATTGTTGAGTTCGCCACATCGACGAATCGGCCGCCGCCGCCGTTGCTGAGAAGAAAATGAGAGCAGGTGCCGGTGGCGAATCTACCGAAGTATTCGCAGGTGCCGCGCGGCACCTGCCGTGGTGGCTGTATCAGCGTATGAAAGCCGACATTGGGTACGAAGATATCCAGGTCAACATCGCCATCGAAGTCCCCTACTGCAAAGCCCATCCACGCACCTACCTTGTCTATGCCGAGCCTGCGCGCCACGGGAGTGAATTTTATTCGGTAGGCGTCCGATTCGTTGCGGTAGAGGTGTAGTCTGTCCGCATCATTTGCAATCCAGAGGTCCTGGTCGCCGTCGTCGTCATAATCGAAGAATAGCGCAGCGTGAGTCTGCCCCGTAGGTTCGCCCACGCGGTTGCCCTGCGCGTCTTTTGTCGCAGGATCGTAACCTACGTAAACATCTCCCGTCTCCTCATGTCTGTAACTGACGGGGCTGCCATCAGAATGTTGCATCAGTATCTGCGGACCTTGTACTCCTGCTACCTCAGTCACGTCCTCGAAGGTCAAGTTGCCGTTGTTGATAAACAGCGCGTTGTAATGACCGGGATGATTGAGGTCCTCGAAATGCCGAAAGTCCTGGTCCATCAGATTGCCGACGAATATATCAACCCAGCCGTCATTGTTGACATCGGCGCACGCGATGCCGGTCGCGGAGCGCGCGTTCACACTCCCGCCGAATGCGGCGACCGTAATGTCGGCGAACGTCCCGTCCTTCATGTTTAGGAGCAGCGCATCCAGATTACCCTGCTGTGGCGACCTGAAGCCCAGGTCATCGGCAGGGTTACCCCACGATCCTACATACAGGTCCTGGTAGCCATCGTTGTTGATGTCACAGGCGACTGCCCCTGTGCTGTGAGAGTCTTCGAGGGCTGCTCCTGCCGCAGCGCCCACATCGCTGAACGTCTCATCGCCATTGTTGCGGTACAGAAAATTCGCGTGTCCTGCCATTTGGGTTACATAGAAGTCCATGTCGCCGTCGCGGTCGTAGTCGAAAATCACTACGCCCGGCCTGTCGTTCCATACCCCAAAACCATCTTCCAGCGCAGTGCCGGCAACATTCGTGAAGGGCACTACTGCACCGGGATCATGTTGCTGGGTGGAGGAATCTGCGTCTGATGCCGCATTGCCAGCGAGCGATGGGAATTGACAGCCGAGCATGGCAGCCAGCAAGAAAACGGCGTTTGCTAGGAAGTAGGTGCGATATGTTCTCATGACCAATGAGTTCTACTCTTAATGTCCGTTCTTGGGTTCTTGGGATGATGGCGAAGATTGTTAGGAAGAAGATTGTTAGGAAGAAGTAGATGCAGTATCAGATTGAATTGAAATGTAGTGTTTCCGAGAGAAGCGATAATGTCAAGGACGGCAGCATGAGAAAGAGATATGCGGAAGTCCAGCTTCGTGCGCTTCCGCCTTTCCTGCGAAGTTGGTAAACCAGGGCATGTTTGCTCAAAAGGCGCCTGAACTACCCTTCTGCATGTTCCTTCATGAGAAAGTTCACCCGGTTGTATCGTAGTATAAGATTGGATATCAAGAACACTGAATTCCGAAGCCCAATCTTGACTATCAACTCGAGTGATGGTTAAATGGCGGCATTCTTGAGGAGGCCGTGTAAATTATAATCAGGCATTCTGTCGAAAATAGCTGTCATTAGCGATTGGAACGGACCATTAATCCGGATTGGGAGGTAATGTTATGCGAGGTTTGCGGACATCGAAGTCGGCGATTTGGCTTGTATTATGCGCGATGACGGCTATGCTGACGGCAGTAGCCTGCGGCGCTGCCGAGCCTGAAGTGGTGACCGTCGTCGAGACTGTGGTTGTAACTGAAGAGGTCGTGAAGGAAGTTGAAGTCCAGAAGGAAGTCGTCAAAGAAGTCGAGGTCACCAAAGAGGTAGAGGTTGAAGTAGTCAAGGAAGTCCCGAAAGAAATAATCAAGGAAGTCGAGGTCGTAAAAGAGGTTACCAAAGAGGTAATCAAAGAAGTGCCGATCGAGCGCGTGGTGATCGCAACGCCAAGCCCGACCGATGAAATCTTCTATGTGCGACCGCTCGATCCGTTCCCGAAGCCCGGCGGCACATTCCGCGCCGGCGCGCACGGCCCGCCCGCTCACTTCGACTGGTACGCCTCCGGCACCATTGCCAACCACGGCGTGCAGTCCCCCATGTATGATGCGCTGCTGCGCCGTGATCCGCGCACGTCCGATGTGCCCGTGATCCCCGACCTTGCGTACAGGTGGGACATTTCCGATGACCAGCTGACCTATACCTTTAGCATCAGAGAGGGCGTCAAGTTCCACGACGGCAGCGACCTGACCGCTGAGGACATCAAGGCTACTTATGACAGGATAATCTTCCCCAGTGAGGAACTCGTCAGCCTGCGGAGGGCTCTGTTCCCCAATGTGTCGGAAGTGAACACGCCTGACGACTACACCGTCGAATTCAAGCTGAGTGAACCGCGCGCGCTTGCCAACATGATGGTCGCCTTCTCCACGGAATGGAATCTGGTAAGCAAGAAGGAGACTCTCGAGGAGCACAACGGAAATCTTCGAAGTGTTGACGACCACCCGGGTACTGGTCCCTTCAAGTACGTCCAGAGAAACGATGACCAGTGGGTGCAGGAAAAGAATGTGGACTACTGGAGCCCCGATGCGCCGTACATCGACAGGATTGAGCATATCTGGCTGAAGGCGTGGACGCCCGAAAACACGGCGGCTCTTCTTGGAAACCAGACCGACTGGACGATGTGGATGGCTCCCAAGGACGGTAAGGACATCGGAAATAGGCCAGGCCTAAATAGCATTCGTCAGCACCTCCTCATCTGGCACGGCATCCCGATGAATAATATGCGGAAGCCTTTCGACGATAAGCGCGTGCGACAGGCATTTGCTTTGGTTCTCGACCAGCAGGCGCTGCTGGATGTCACAGCCGATGTGAAGGCTACTCTGTTCGGCGGCGGCTGGTTCACGGACGGCACACCTTACGGGCTGCCGCTGGAAGAGCTTAAGCAGAGGAAGTATTTCCGCCATCCCACCGAGGAAGACATCGCCGAGGCGCGCCAACTGCTGGCGGAGGCAGGTTATCCCAACGGAGAGGGAATCCCTACGCTAGACCTTGCGACTCGCGAGACAATCAACCAGCGCCTGAGAGCGCCCGCGATACAGGCAATGCTTAAGGAAGGTCTTAATATCGATACCGAAATTCGCGTGATCGACGTTTCCGCGCACGGTGAAGAAATTAAAGCAGGAAACTACGACATCTCGGTCGAGGGCGGCGCCTGGGCGTTCATACCGGACCCGTCGTTCTACATCAAGGACCTGTTCGGACGCTGCGGCGACAGGCTATGCGACGGCAACACCGCGTTCTACGACAATCCAGAAATGGATGCGAAGCTCAGGGCTATGGAAATTGAACTGGACCAAGCGAAGAAGATCGAAATGTCCAAGGACTTGGCAGCTTTCCTTGACCAGGAAATGCCCTGGGTGCCTCTCGACACTACCGAAATTACGTACTGGGGCTATTGGGACCACGTCAAGGGCTTGATGCCAGCGAACAGCGACTTCTACGCGAACTACGAACTGCACAAGTGGGACTACGTATGGTTGGATAGGTAGCAGCGAAAACTTCGTCGTTACCAACAGGTGAGAATCAGGAGAGGCAGGGCGCTTCACGGAGTATTTGCCACTGCCTCTCCTTACAACGGAGGGGATGATTGCGAACCTACGTGTTAAAACGGTTGCTGTATGCAATCCCCACCATATTTGGCATCACGGTATTGATATTCGGCATAATGCGGATACTGCCCGGGGACCCTCTGGGCGCCTACTACGGGATAGAAACTATCATCCAGTGGACGCCGGAGCAGAAGGCGGCGATACTCAGAGACCTTGGGCTGGACAAGCCACTTGCCGTGCAGTACGCGGTGTGGGTGAAGGACATTGCCTCCGGCAAGCTCGGCGAGTCTTTCTTTCGCGGTGACCCCATCATCGAGATTCTGGCTCAGCGGGGCCCCATCAGTGCCCAGATTGGGATTATTTCAGTTGCAATTTCCTGGATTATCGGTCTGCCGGTTGGCATAATCAGCGCCGTGCGTCCCAACTCCGCCTGGGACATGTGCACCAGCTTCTTTACTGTGCTCTTTCTCGCCATACCGGGATTCTGGCTTGGACTGCTCGTAGTAGTCGCGAGCATTTCATGGTTTCAGTATAAAGCGCCTATCGTCTCCGTTCAGTTCTGGGAAGACCCCTGGACGAACTTTCAGATAATAGCGGGACCCGCGATTGTGCTGGGCTTGGGTCAGGCTGCGTTCATCGCGCGGATGGCTCGCTCATCGCTGTTCGAGGTGCTGAGAGAGGATTATGTCAGGACTTCACGCGCCAAAGGCTTGATTGAGCGACTGGTCATAGCGCGCCATGCTATGCCGAATGCTCTGCTGCCAGTGCTGACATTGAGCGGCGTGCTGCTTGGCTTCGTGATGGGCGGCTCCGTTGCGGTGGAGCAGGCGTTTACCGTGCCGGGTCTAGGCAAGGCGCTTGTGGTTGCCGCGATCGACCGAGATTTCAATGTAGTCCAGAACATCGTTCTCTTCTATGCGGTCATCTTTGTTTTGGTCAATCTCTTCATTGACCTGCTTTATGGGTGGCTCGATCCAAGAATAAGACTCAACTAGCGCCATACTCATTTGAGAAGGTAATACAATGGCAATGGAATCAGTAGCGGCGCGTGGGAGCGTCAGTTCCAGTGTTCACAGATACGGAGTAAACCTCCGCGGATTCGTCCGTCGAAGCCCATTTGCGGCTGTATGGGGAGTTATCGGACTGGCGCTGATTCTGATGGCTGTCGGCGCTCCTATAATAACACCCAAAGACCCTCTGAAAACCGACTTCACGAAGATGAGCGCGCCTCCCGACAGTGAAAGCTACTTTGGCACCGACCAGATTGGCAGGGATCTGTTGAGCAGGATTCTGTACGGTGCGCGAATCTCACTTTTCGTGGCATTGGCGTCGGTGCTACTAGGCACGACCATCGGCGGCGTATGGGGTCTGGTAAGCGGCTATCTGGGCGGCTTAACGGATATGATAAGCCAGCGTTTTGTCGAGATAATCATGGCGCTGCCGGGCTTGATACTCGCATTCGCGCTCGTGCTTGTCATGGGTGCCGGCATGTGGACGATTATCCTCGCCATCGCAGTAACTCGTGTACCGTTCGGTGCAAGAATTATTCGCTCCGTAGCGTTGTCAGTTAAGGAGACGGCTTATGTTGAGGCGGCAAGAGGGATCGGCGCTTCTCAGGTTAGGATCATGGCGAGGCATGTCGCGCCGCAGTGCGTTGCGCCGTTTCTGATTCTGTTCACCGTTCACCTGGGAACGGTCATTGTCATCGAGGCATCCCTGAGTTTCCTAGGACTTGGAGTTAGCCCGCCCACACCTACATGGGGCGGAATGCTCGGCGAAGCATCGGCGCTGCTGTATCCGTTCTGGTGGCACGTTTTCTTTCCTGGTGTTTTCATCACCATCACCGTGCTCGCTTTCAATCTGTTCGGTGATGGCCTGCGTGACGCGCTCGATCCAAGGCTGCGTGGCACGCTTGAATAAGCTACCGGGATGCACGGAATAGGCAGGATGGCTAGCCCCGAAAACGCGGAATCACATGCTCGCCCAGCACGTGTATAGTCTGCATCGCCTGCTCAGGCTCGTCCAGCGCACAGCGGAAGAGTATGTGCGTTGCCCCCATGTCGCCTAGCCGTTTAAGTGCTTCAATGCACGTTGCCGCGTCCCCAACTATGAGCGACTTCTGCATCTCACGCTCCCCGAAACCACGGTAGCCGCGCTCGTACAGAACCTCTGCCTCGTTCATTGCCGCTTCCCGCGTCTGTGACAAATGCAGGTCGCGGCGCACCACAAGCTCGCTCACCTCATCGCTGCGTCCGAACTCCTCCAGTGCGCCACGATAGAACCGCAGCCGTTCCTCGATGTAGTCCGGTGTCCATCCGGGGCTGATGACCCATGCATCCGCAATCCGTGCTGCACGTCGAACCGCCGGATCCGCGTTTGCGCCTATCCACATTGGCAAAGGTTGGCTGATCGGTTTTGGGTTGATGGATACATCAGTGAAATTATAGTGCCTGCCACTGTACGACGCCTCGTCCCGCTCCCATAACAGGCGCATAATCTCGAACGTTTCGGTAAATCGTGAGACGCGCAGCCTCTGCGGAGTCTCGAATGCGTCGTGTGCCTCAGGCTGGTGCCCCAGTCCATTGATCACCGTCGTCTTGCCGCCGCTTATTACATCCAGCATCGCCAACTGCTCCGCGAGCAGGATGGGATTGTAGAATGGCAGCAGGAACAGAGGAATCAGGCGCATATCTCCCTTGTACGCCGACAGGTGGGACATAGTCGGAAGTACCTGAAAATAGTTGTTTCTCGTGACATGATGATCCCCAAGCGAAAGAGACGCGAAGCCGAACTCCGCCATCGCCTTCACCTGTTCCGTTAGCCCGTTCATCAGGGTCTTGGGATCTCGTTCTATGCCATAGCTCGTGGTCAGCGACATTCCAATCTGCATTTTCCCCTCTACTTGCTTGTGCATCGGTAGCGCTGTCAGACATCAATAATCTACAATCATAGCTATGCCTATAATCATAGCCACGGATATGCCAAAGCGAGTCCTCACAACGATCCTGCCAGATACGGACGTTGAAGCCTTTCAACGAACCTTGAATGAAAGGCTGCCTCGCTACGCGGTCATATTGTACAACGACGACTATCATTCCATGGACTATGTAGTGGAGGCGCTGGTCAATAGCGTGCTTGACCTCATCGTCGAAGAGGCGGTCGGCATCATGTTCGAGGCGCACAATACGGGCAGCGCAGTCGTGATAGTGTGCTTGCTGGAGCAGGCGGAACTGTACCGCGACCGCATCCGGAGCTATGGGCTTGACGTCGGCATCAGGCGCGAGTACCCGTAGTCGGCGCGCTCAATAAGCAACCTTGTAGATGTGGGATTCTCGGAAACCTGTTACGACTTCGATATATCCGCTCAACTCTTCATCCAGCATGGGGTCGCCCGTATCTACGAGAAACGGTTGTCCACGCAGGTCCAGTATTTTGCGGCGCGCAGCGACTACGATAATGTTGTCTAATCCAACCTGTCGAATAACTGACGGGCTGATCTGCTGATTGCCTCTTCCAAAGATGTGCCCTTGTCCACCGATGGCAGTTACGACTATTTTTGCGGGTCTGTTTTCTGTCATCTCCAATAATTCGGTCTCGGTCGCGTCCATGGCGACCGGTTTCTGGTTCAGAATGACATCGACGCCAAGCAAAGTGTTCGGTATCCTCAGCATATCCGCGATTGCGGCGGTAGTTGTGCCGGGCCCCACTATGTACAGAATGTCGTCAGCCATCTTCGATACTACCTGACGGGCGATGTCTGACGGCTCGTCATCATACACTGCCGTCCCAGATTTGGTGTGCTGGATGCCGTGCGAATCCTGCGGCACCTTAAGATAGCCGTGCAGAGTGGCGGTGACTCTTCCCTCGCGGAATGCGACCTCATCAATATCCATGACTTCCGCATCCGTCACCTCAACGGATTCTCCGCGAAGGAAACTCGAAGCAATCTCGCCCGCCCTGCGTGGGTTGATTGCGAACACTCCGGAGTGCATCTTGACGCCTGCGGGAATGCCCAGAGCCGGCGTCTGCGTTGCCTGATGCTCCCTAGAACTTAACGAATCGTAGATGTCTCGTGCCGTGCCGTCGCCGCCTGCAAACAATAGCAAATCCACGCCGATGCGCTGCATCTCCAGGGCGGCTAGACGCGTGTCGGCAGGCGAAGTTCCGTTTTTGTCAGAGGTTCTACCCTTATCTCCCAGTGTGCTCTCTATCAGAATGGGTGAAAAGCCGCACCGTCGCGCCGCATCCTCGCCCATCACACCTGCGCAGGTGATAAGCGAGATTTCAGGCATTGCGTCGGCTATCACCGTGAGCGCTTCGACTGCGCGCCGATGGGACTGCGGCTGCGCCCCAAGGGATAGCGCTTTCAGATACGCATCATCGCCGTCGGTTCCTTTCAGTCCGACTCTGCCGCCCATCCCGGCAATTGGATTAACTATCAGCCCCAATCTCTTCATAGTCCAGTCCTGTCTCTCCCGTAAATCCATGTTATCCTCGCGCCCCGATTGACACAACGCCCGCTTGGAATTAGTCTGCTTGTGCCGATACTATGAGCAGATTCAGAGGGCGCAAATGAACTACTTTCACTTGACAAGCGAGCAACTGGAGTGGAAAGAACGGGTCGCCGAACTGGCAGAGCACGAGATAGCGCCACGCGCTGCTGAATATGATGAGAGGGCGCAGTTTCCGAAGGAATCGCTGGACGCTCTGGGCGAGTTGGGTCTTTGGGCGCTGCGTGTGGACAAGGAGCACGGCGGATTGGGCGGTGACATGGTAACGACCTGCCTGATAGTCGAAGAAATCGCCAAGAAGTGCCCATCTACGGCGATGTGCTACAAGATGCACCTTGAGTCAGTCGAAGCAGTCAGCCGCATACCGACTGCGTTGCAGCTCAAGCGATTTGTTGAGCCGCTCGCCAGAGGCGAGGTATTCGCAGCCGCAGCCGGCGGGGAGTCGCGTGGTCAGTCGGGCAGGGACTGGCGCCCGGTTTCGGCGCCCGATGTTCCGTTGCCTCGTGTTGAAGGCGGGTTGAAGCTCGACAACATTCGCAAGTCCTATGTAACTTCCGCGGGACACGCATCGCACTACATCATGTTCTGCCGCGTAGAGGGAGGGCGAATGGAGGGTCCCCCTGATCTGCTGATGGTAGAGGCGGACAAGGTGGACTGGAAGACTGTTGGGGAGTGGAACGGGCTTGGTATGCGCGGCAATTGCAGCGCGCCGATGATTTTCGACGGCATAGTGCCTGAGGAGAATCTGCTCGGCATAGAACTCAAAGGCGAGAAAGAGCCTGTGATGGCGAAGTACATGATGCCGGTCCTCATTCTCACCTACGGAGCGGCATACCTCGGCATTGCGTCCGGAGCGTATGAACTTGCGTGCAAGGAAGGAGATAAGCGCTTCGCGAGCGGGGCGAGGCGTCTGGATAACCCCATAAACCAGCGCCGTATCGCCGAGATGAGCGCTCAGATTGAATCGGCGCGCGCCTTCCTTCACGTGACGGCATCTATGATGGATGAAGAAAGAGCGCCTTCTCTACTGCCGTACATTCAGGCTAAGGTCGTCTGCTCTGAGGTAGCCGTGCGCGTAACTCAGGACCTGATGACCATGTTCGGAGGAACCGCCTTCGCCCGTGAATTACCATTTGAGCGTTATTTCCGTGATGCCAGGGCGGGGGTGGTAATG
>JAGGDZ010000045.1 GCA_024648655.1 Chloroflexota bacterium
GCCCAGATGCGATGTATATGGCATCGAGGTCTTTAACGCCTATGCCTGCACGTTTGAGCAGCCGCCTGATATTCGGAATAAGTTCGACTGAGTGGTTGCGCTCTGAGCGCCACGTCAGCTCGATAACCGATTCTCCCTGACTGGACAAGCCAATCGAGGCGAAGCGCGTAGATGTGTCAATCGCGAGTTCCATCACTACGCCTCGCTTTTTGCTGGCTGTGATTGAGATGCGCTCTCCGGATTGGAGAACTCCTGATTCAACGCGCCAAGCATCTCAGAGTATCGAGGAGAATCGGCGCTGAGTGTGAGCTTTCGGTTGTTGTTGCCCGTATCTTCTATAACGACATTCACATGCTCGCCGACGAACGCATCAACTCCCTTATCAGCCCACTCGACAACGCACACTCCGTCGCCAAGGAAGTAGTCGTCAAGGCCCAGGTCGATGATTTCATCAATGCTGTCTAGCCTATACAAGTCCATGTGATACAAGGTCAGCCGCGCATAATACTCGCATATCAAGACAAAAGTCGGACTGCGCGCATACTCGTCGCCGCCAAGCCCCCACAGAATGCCCTGCGTCAAGCAGGTCTTGCCCGCCCCCAGGTCGCCGGTGAGCAGAAACACGCTACCGGCGCTTGCGTGCAAGCCGAGCACTCTGCCTGCGGATTGCGTCTGCTCCGGGCCTGAAGTTCTGATGGTGATGGTATGGTTCTGGTCGGATTCCACGAGGTTTCTGCACATGATGTGAAGCGGTCAGGCACAGTGTATGATGTACTTCCGATTACCGCTTCAGAATATAGCCGTTTCAGGCAATGTCGCCACAGAAAGGATACCAGAATGCAGGGCGAACTGGTAAGAGATTGCCCGGTTGGTGAATACGCCGGATACGCAAAATGAAAGCTCTGATAGTATCGGACGTTCATAGCAATCTGGAGGCATTCCAGACTGTGATTGATGATGCCATAGTACGCGGCGGCTTCGACGAGATTTGGTCGTTAGGAGACCTCGTGGGGTATGGACCCGATCCCTCTGCCTGCGTGGACCTGCTGAGTTCTTATGAGCACAGCGCGGTGGCAGGTAATCACGACCTCGCTGCGGTCGGCAGAATATCTGTGGAACGCTTCAACCCATATGCGGCGGCGGCGAATCGCTGGACGGCGATGCAACTTACTCAGGAGCATGCTAAATACCTGAACCGCTTGCCCCTGAAGCTGGAAATCGAAGAGTTCACACTGGTGCACGGCAGCCCGCGCGATCCCATCTGGGAATATCTGATTACCGTTGAATCAGCAATCGCCTGCTTCACCCACATCGATACATACTGGTGTCTGGTTGGTCACTCGCACATGCCGTTTCTGTGCATACCGCGACCCGACGGGGCAGCATTCATGGCGTTCCCCGACGACAGGGCGGTTCAACTAGACGAAGAGGCGATGATTGTCAATCCCGGCTCTGTGGGGCAGCCGCGCGACGGCGACGCCAGAGCAAGTTATGTCATCTATGACAATGCGGCGCAGATGATAACGCACCGCCGAGTAGAATATGACATTGCGGCAACACAGGACAAGATGCGGCAACATGGCCTGCCGAACTATCTCATAGACAGGCTTTCAGTTGGCAGATAGGCGATACGCCTATCAACTATTCGTCGTCGTATTCATCATCTCCGATAACGGAACCGCCACCAAAGCCGACACTCGGCGAGGATGATCCCCTGCCGCCCTGCCCTCTGCGGCGCGGCAGATTAGCGATATCCTCCTTTATCCTGCGGACTTCGCTACCCGCGTCCACAAGGGATACGGCGACAGCAGCAACCCCGGTATTTCTCAGCGTCTCCAACTCGGACTTACCGGTATCCGAAGGCACATTCAACATTGTACGTTTTCGGACTGTCGAACGCATTTTCTGTATCCTAAGGAGCTTCTGGACCGTGAGTGGCATGAGGCCATCAGGGGGCGTAAGCAGCGCGCAGTCCACATCAAGCGTGCGTATTGCCTTCGCCTCTTCCTCGTCGAACTCAGGTTCACCGAACCCAACGGCTATCACCTTGCCAAGGTCGCCGTCATTAAGCACGGCGGCGGAAGTACCCTCGGCGTCAAATACGATGAAGTCGCATCCCGCTTCCTTCAGTACGCCGATGTCGAGGGAACTTGCGCTGCCCACCCTTGCGCCCCATAGCCGGCCTCCCAGCGCATCGCTGACACGCCCGACTGCGCCGCTATCCGAAGCGTCAATAGTTACGAGCAGCGCGTCGGCGGGCGAATCAGCCAGATCCGCATCATCTGCCAGTTCGGCAGCCGTCACACGTCCAATAAGCGCGATAGAAGACACAGCCGCAGATTGCCGCGACGCCGCGAATCCGATTCCGGGCGATGCGGTCTGCGTCTTATCGAGTAGGTCCGTCAGTTTGCTCATCAAGTTACCTCAGTATATGCGACAGGCGTGTTAGGACGCACTGTCCGGGATTGCGTCAGGGCGTGGAATTTTCAGCTTATAGTTTAAGTTTACCCGGCTGTTCAAGTCAACGCACTTGCTATTGACGCCAGCCAGTATTACCCTTTGACCGACTAATCAGCGTGGCAGATTTCCCACTGTCCGTGCCCGTAGTGCCAGACTATGCGGACACATGAATCGCTTCAGCGGCTGATTGGCTATATTTTCTTCTACAAGGGAGCAAATCATTGCGAATTGACCCAAAGAACTTCGAGGGCTTCAACCGGGTGCTGACAGGCGTTGTTGTACCGCGCCCCATCGCCTTTGTCTCAAGCGTGTCTGCGGATGGCATAGTCAACCTCGCGCCGTTCTCGTTCTTCAATGCGATGGCTTACGACCCGGCGACAATCGTACTCGGAATATCCCGCAGCGCAGGATGGAAGGCTAAGGATACGCTTGCCAACATCGAGGCGACCGGCGAGTTTGTAGTCAGTGTGGTGGTTGACGATATTGCAGAAGCAATGAACAGCACTGCCGCCGAGTTCCCCGCCGATGTTGATGAGTTCGAGATAGCCGGACTTACCGCCAAGCCGTCCGAATTGGTTCGCGCTCCACTTGTCGCGGAATCACCGGTGAATATGGAGTGCAAGTTGAATCAGGTGGTAGAAATTGGCGATGGCACAAATCACGGTATTGTCATCGGCGAAATCCTGCTGATGCACGTCCGGGACGACATCATCAACGGGCATCGCATCAACCACCGGCGACTGAAGCCTGTCGGCAGGCTCGCGGGCAATATGTACTGCAAGACCGACGACGTGTACGAGATGGTGCGTCCGCAATACGACGGCAGAGGGGATTGATATGCAGGCAACGCAACTTCAAGGCAAGACCCTCCACTATATCGCTATCGAGCCGGACGGATACGACCCTACACAGAAGTATCCGATGATTATCCTGCTGCACGGCTTCGGCGCGCACATGGGCGACCTCGCCAGCCTTGCGCCCGCAATCGACCCTACAGGGTACGTGTATATCTTCCCAAATGCACCGATTCCCTTCGAGATTGCGCCGGGCGCAACGGGATACGGCTGGACATACCCACGGCGCATACCGCAAGAGTTGCGCCGCGCAGACGATGTGGACTCCGTAGTGGACAGGCTTGCGACGCTGGTTGATGAAGTAGCGGAGCATTACGCCACCAAGCCGGGCGAAATCATCCTCGGTGGTTTCTCTCAGGGCGGCATGATGACATACCGCTACGGCCTACCCAACCCTGACAGGTTCAAGGGACTAGTAGCCCTCAGCGCTGTTGCCCCCGATGAAGACACGATGCGGGAAAAGCTGCCGGAAAACCGCTCACAACCCATTTTCGTAGCGCACGGGACCGCCGACCTGGTGATTGAAGTGCAGATGGCAAGAGATACGCTCGAATTTCTGAAGACTGAAGGCTACGAGCCCGTCTATCATGAGTACCCCATGGCGCACGAAATCAGCCAGCACACCCTCACCGACCTCGCAGAGTGGATAAAGAATACGCTGCCGCCCGCGAGTCCGTGAATTGCATGCGTTGGCTTGTCAAAACAATGATGAGTTACTAAGCCTGAACACAAAATATGTGCCGAAGGAGGCGATGAATTGGTAAGAATCAGAGAGAACAACATCCTGAAGAAGAACCGTGAAGGCAAGAAAGGCTTGGGCTTGAGCCTCGTGTATCCGAGCGCTGAAGCCATCGAACTGGTAGGCATGCTTGGGGGATTTGACTTCGTGAACCTCGATGCCGAGCATGGACTGTTCACGCAGGAATCGGTTGACGCAATGGTGCGGGTCGCGGACGGCTACGGGCTGACCACCATAATGCGCGTGCCTGACAAGCAAGCCAACTTCATCAACCTTTACCTCGACAGGGGCGTGATGGGCGTGCTTGGCCCGCATG
>JAGGDZ010000159.1 GCA_024648655.1 Chloroflexota bacterium
GCCGGTGCCTAGCGCTGCGCCGTCAACTATGACTTCCGCAGTGAATGTCGGCGCGTGAGGTTTACCGGAAGCGCCGATGATGCGGTATTTGGGTGCTTCAAGATGCTTGCTCTGTACTAGCTCTTGCAGGGCGGACTTGGGATTTTTCGGATACGCCGAGTCATGTGCGGAAGCAATTTCGTCGCTCAGGACGCGGACGCAGAAGGCACGTGCCGCCTGGTAGTCTCCTTCTATGAAGATTGCGCCTACAGTAGCCTCGAATGCTGCTTCGAGGTTGGAGTTGCGTTTCCTGCCGCCACTTCTCTCTTCGCCACTGCCCATTAGCAGGTGCTCGCCGATTCCGATTCGATTAGACGCATTTGCCAGAGTGTCGCCACGCACGATGCTGGAGCGCATCGAGGTGAGAACGCCTTCCTGCTCATCCGGGAATCGCGTGTAGAGTTCTTCAGCTATGACTGAACCAAGAATCGCGTCCCCCAAAAACTCGAGGCGCTCGTTGCATTCCAGATTTTCGTCCGAACTCTCGTTGAGATAGGAGCTATGGGTGAGCGCAGTTTTCAGCAGGTTGAGATTCCGGAAGCGGACGGCGAGCTTTCGCTCAAGGACATGAAATGGATTGTCACGATGCGTGCAGCGGCTTGAGGTGGATGCGGATTTGGAGATTGCCATAACACGATGCTCCTTTTAGTCGTATGGAGTACATTTCGGTTTGGCAACATCGGAACGCTAATGCGATTGGAGTTGATTAGCGGTTCGAGGTTGACAATAAATGAACTAGAGGCGTGTAGGCATTCTGAATGTCAGAGCGGTTAAAGGTGGTTTATGAAGGTGGCTTAGGCTGAAAATCGTTGCAGCCGACGTTTATCGGCATCGACCAACCCCTCGAACGCGCGCCTGCGTGGGCCTGCGTGGGCCTGCGTGGGCATGATAGCAGGGGACCAGAAATGCCCACATAGCCCATGTATTCAACTGTTATCCCTAATCCCAACCCTCCCCCAAGAGGGAGAGGGATTAAGATAAGCGTGTGTTTAGTCGAGGACCCCTTTGGGCCACGGGGGCTGTGGTCGCTTGATTTCGCCAAAGTAGTTGCGGTGGTTGGCGAGAGCGATGTAGTGCTCAAAGGATGCTACGGCGTCTTCGTCTTCGGGGATGAAGGCTTTAAGGTAAGCCATATTCCCGTTCTCGAATATGTAGGTCGGCGTGCCGAAGATGCCCTCGGCTATGGCTGCTTCGTGGTCTTCGCCGATAATCCTGCGGAGTTCGGGGTCTTTCATATCCTCACGCATGCGCCCTGCGTCGAGTCCGGCGTTTGCCGCTACTTCAAGAATGGCGTCCTCATCGCTGAGCGATACGCGCCCTTCGCCGCCGTGCCTGGCGGTGAGCAGCGCGAGATGGAATGCGGCATGTGCGTCGTCGCCCTGCCGCTTGGCAGCTTCGGCCGCGATCTGCGCTACGAGCGAGCGACGCTGCGTGGGGTCTTCATCTCCCCAGACCTTCCAGTCGGAGTCCAAGCCCTCCTTGAGGTTATGGGCGTTTTGCTCCAGTGAGAAGTTGCGCCAGGTGATGTTCAGATTATCTCCGTAAGCTTTCTTTACCTTATCCAGCCACACGGCTGTATTGTAAACCCACGGTCAAGCGTAGTCGCCGTAGATTTGCATTTTCAGATTCTCCATAAATGCCTGCCTCCTTCACGCTGTGATGGCGTCATATTGTGATGGCTGCATTGTAATTAGGGGTTGTTGCGATGTCAAACACTGATCGCATGTTATGTCAATTGATGGTATTTTATGCTTTGTTTAATAGGGATTTAACTCTTAGGCAACATTTCTGTTACAAGCACTTAACATAAATGAAACAATCGCGGCGTAGATTTGGAGCGTAATCTATCTTTAGTAGAAGAGGAGAAAGGAAATGAGTCTTCTCGGGGCGATTGTAAAACCTACGAGTCTTAAGATGCGCCTTCTGATGGTGGCGCTGTTGGCAATTGGGATCGTTTTGGGCGGCGGCGGCATCGCTTATGCGCAGAGCGCGGGCGAAGTGATGACAGCGCTGGATAACGCCATTCTGGTGTTTGCGGCGGCGTTGGTGTTCTTCATGCAGGCCGGGTTTGCGTTTCTGGGCGCCGGTCTGATTCGCGCGAAGAACACGGTCAATTATATGACGAAGTCGTTCCTGGACTTCTGTATAGCGTCTCTAGGGTTTTGGGCATTTGGTTATGCGCTGATGTTCGGCGGCGGCGCGGCGGCAGGCATTATCGGTCTGGAAGGCTTCTTCCTCGCCAACTTCAACTACAGCGACCTTGTGGGCTGGTTCTTCCAGATGGTGTTCGCGGGAACGGCAGCGACGATTATCGCGGGAGCGATGGCGGAACGGACGAAGATTAACGCTTACTTCGCGTATAGCTTCATCGTGGGCGCGCTGATATACCCGATATATGGACACTGGGCTTGGAGCGACCATGGCTGGCTGGCAAGCCTGGGATTTGCAGACTACGCCGGCTCCGGCGTGGTTCACATGATTGGCGGCTTCCTTGCGCTCGCAGGCGCGATGGTCGTGGGACCGCGTAAGGGCTGGGAGCAGGGGATCACCATTCGTGGGCATAATGTCCCGTATGTGGTCATCGGCACATTCATCCTCTTCTTCGGTTGGTTCGGCTTCAACATCAACTCTGCTACGCTCGGCTTGAATGCGGTCAACACGCTGCTCGCCGGCGCAGCGGGAGCGACTGCGGCGATATACATAACGCTGATTCGCACCGGGCAAGCAGACATCGAGATGGCTGCGAACGGCGCGCTTGCCGGGCTGGTGGGCATCACCGCCGGCTGCGCGTATGTTGACACTTGGGGAGCGGTGATAATCGGCCTCATTGCGGGCGTGATAATGATATTCGGCGTGAGCTTCGTGAGGAATGTGCTTAAGACAGACGACCCGGTTGGCGCGGTCACGGTGCATGGCATCTGCGGCGCATGGGGCTTGCTGGCGGTGGGTATCTTCGCTACGGGCCACAACGGCGTGACGGGCTTGGTAGTCGGAAACGTCACTCAGATTGTGCCGCAGATTGTGGGCACTCTCGTCGCAATCGTCTGGGGCTTTGGCGCGGGCTACATACTGTTCAAGGTGCTTGACCTGACGATGGGTTTGCGCGTGGACGAACAGGAAGAGGAAGACGGCCTGGACGAGCACGAGCACGGCACAGTGGCATACCCGCAGATGAACTAAGGAATCGCTAGACCTTTCGGGCTGGCGCTTGCATCGGGCTGGCACTTGCAAAAGCGGACGGGATCCCGGAATCGTACGCGGGGACGACCTTCATGGGTTGCCCCCGCGTGTATCGTCGTTAGGCTCTGCCCTGCAAGCACGGCCCTGCAAGCACGGCAAGGGCTGTGCAATTGCCCCCTTATGTGTTGCATTGGACACTGACACAGGGAAAAGAGGTTGTAACAATTATTTAACATTCGTGCAACACAGTTGAAACATGCCCGGTTCAGAATAGACGTCAAGCAAAACGCATTGACTAATCTTTTTTTGGAGGCATGTAGAGATGGAAGTATTGCTCGGTGGTATAGCATTTGCGGCGCTGTTCGCAGTATGGGTCATCATTCCCAGCGCAGTGCGCAGGAATCGTAGCAAGTAGGTACATCCGTTACTGGACAATAGCCAGGCATCATGCACACTTACCAGCGAGGCTTCGCATATGAAAGTCTCGCTGTTTGCTGTCTGAAGTTGTTGTCTCGTATTTCAATGAAAACTGGAATCCTGTCTTCACAGGACTTATGATTATGGTAAGGAAAATCTAATCCCATAGGAGGGAACAATGAGTGTTTATAAGGCGGAATACATCTGGATAGACGGCACAGAGCCGACCGCCAAGCTCCGTTCGAAGGGTAAGGTCGTGCCCGTCGGAGAAGAGCCGCCCATCTGGGGCTTTGACGGCTCCAGCACGAACCAGGCGCCGGGCGAGGCATCGGACTGTGTTCTGAGGCCGGTGTTCACCTGCCCTGACCCGATTCGCGGCGGCGACAACATACTGGTGATGTGCGAGGTCCTTCTTCCCGACATGACGCCGCATCCCTCAAACACGAGGGCGGCATGCGCGGCTGCTGCCGAACAGTACGCAGGGTTGGATTTCTGGTTCGGCATCGAGCAGGAATATACATTCTTCACGGGTGTGAGGTCTCAGCCTTTGGGCTGGCCGGACAACGGCTTCCCCGCTCCTCAGGGCGGCTACTACTGCGGCGTCGGCTCGGATGAGGTATTCGGCAGGCCTGTGGTGGAAGATCACCTGGACGCCTGCATCGATGCCGGCTTGCAGATAGCAGGCATCAATGCCGAGGTCATGCCCGCGCAGTGGGAGTTCCAGATTGGACCTATCGGCGCGCCTGCGGTCGGCGACCATCTTTGGGTTGCGCGCTGGCTGCTGTATAGGATAGGGGAGAGGCATAATGTCGCGGCGACTCTTGACCCCAAGCCGGTCGAGGGCGACTGGAATGGCGCCGGGGCGCATACGAATTTCTCGACGAATGCGATGCGTGAGGACTATGATGCCTGCATTGCGGCGGCTGAGGCGCTTAAAGGGAATCACGAAGAGCATATCGCCAACTACGGTGACCGTATTGAGCGGCGTCTGACGGGATTGCACGAGACCGCCTCCTACGAGGAGTTCAAGTACGGTGTGTCCGACAGGGGCGCGTCGGTGCGCATTCCCTGGCAGGTTGCGCGGGACGGCAAGGGCTACATCGAGGACAGGCGACCGAACGCCAACTGCGATCCGTACAAGGTGACGGAACTCATCATCAACACCGTTGGCGGGGCGGCATCCTAGACGAATCTGACTCAAGAGTGAAATAGAAGCCTGCACCGCGGCAAAACTAGGGTTACGCGGCGCAGGCTTTTGTGTTGACGGGAAAATATGCCAATGTTTTCGGTCGGCATGATTGACGATATTCACTCCTGTTGCGGCGGGTTTTCGGACGTGCGGTCAGTTGAAATTGCAGTCGTACCGACTAGAGTCAAGGATCGCTGAATTAGATTGACACAATTTTCACAAATTGATATATTTCTGGATGGTCGCCAATTGCATTGACGCGCGTTTCCGGTGGGTAAATGATATGCTATTTTTGCCATGATTGACTGCCGAACAGACGAGATGCGGCTTCTACAATTCGTATGAGGTAGATATGTTATCTAGAGACCCGGAGGCGACAGAGTTTGTTCTTCATGAGGCACGGGAGAACGATGTCAAATTCATTCGCCTGTGGTTTGCGGACATACTCGGCAATCTGAAGGGGTTTGCCATTACCGTTGAGGAACTTGAGCATTCACTAACTCGAGGAATGGGCTTCGACGGGTCCTCAATCGAAGGCTTCGTGCGGTCGGATGAGCGCGACATGTACGCATTGCCCGACCCGAACACTTTCAATGTATTGCCCTGGCGACCACGCGAGAATGCGGTTGCGCGCATGTTCTGTGACATTATCACCCCTGATGACGAACCCCTTGAAAGCGACCCCCGAGCGGTACTCAGGCGCAATCTTTCCAAGGCTTCCAGACTTGGTTATACGTACTATGTCGGCCCTGAGATTGAATACTTCTACTTCAAAGACGCACAAGGAACCAGCACTGAGGACAGGGGAAGCTACTTCGGTCAGGATGCGACCGACCTCGCGACCGACTTGCGCCGACAGACGGTTCTGACGCTAGAAGAGTTGGGTATCCCCGTAGAATCCAGTCACCAGGAAGCCGCGCCGAGCCAGCACGAGATCGACCTGCGGCACACGGATGCGCTGACGATGGCGGATACTGTGATGACCTATCGGCTAGTGGTGAAGGAGATTGCGCGGCAGAACGGCTACTATGCGACTTTCATGCCTAAGCCCGTGCACGGCGTAAACGGCAACGGAATGCACATGCATCAGTCGCTGTTCCAGGGAGACCGCAATGCTTTCTATGACGAAGACGCTGTGCATCATCTGTCGGAGACGGCGAAACTTTTCATCGCAGGATTGATGAAACATGCACGGGAAATTACTGCCGTGACAAACCAGTGGGTGAACTCTTACAAGCGTCTTGTGCCACGGTTCGAGGCGCCCACGTTTGTTACCTGGTCAACGGTGAACCGCGCCGACTTGATTCGCGTGCCGGACTTCAAGCCGGGTCGCGAAGAGTCTCGGCGCATTGAGTATCGGTCGCCTGATCCGGCGTGCAATCCGTATCTGACATTTAGCGTAATGCTGGCGGCAGGGCTTAAAGGGATTGAAGAGCGTTACGAGTTTCCGCTTCCGGCGCCTTCAAGCGCATGGCATATGACGCAGGCGGAGCGCGATGAGCTTGGCATTGAGGAACTGCCTGCCAACTTGTGGGAGGCGATCCGCATTACTGAGCGAAGCGAGCTTGTGCGTGAGGCGCTTGGAGAGCCGGTATTCAGAAGTTTTATAGAGAACAAGAAGATAGAGTGGGAGAATTATCACAGCCGAGTGGCGGACTACGAGACCGAGCACTATTTGCCGGTATTGTGATGGGGCTGCAGGGCTAACATCGATAGACGGGATGTGCAGGGTTCTTGTTTCCCGCCTTCGCGGGGAAGACGGGAATGGGTGCGGGAAAGACGGGAAAAGCGCCGGAATGACGGAATGAGGGTGCGGCAATGTCCGATAGATACATACCCAACATGACGAAGCAGGGATTATACGACCCGCAGTTCGAGCACGACGCCTGTGGCGTAGGACTTGTCGCCAATATCAAGGGTGTGAAATCGCACAGCGTCCTTACTCAGGGGCTTGAAGTTCTGTGCAACCTCGAGCATCGGGGCGCGAAGGGCGCCGATCCTGAGACAGGAGACGGAGCCGGCGTGCTGATACAGATGCCACACGAGTTCTTCCGCAGGGAGGCGAGCCGGCTTGGCTTTGCCGAACTTCGGCCCGGCCATTATGCTGTTGGAATGGTCTTCATGCCACACGACGAGCAGAAGCAGCGTGAGGTTGAAGGTGTTGTCCGCAGCTTTGTGGAGCAGGAAGGGCAGGCACTGTTGGGCTGGCGCGATGTGCCTGTATCACCCGATGAAATCGGCACGTTAGCGCACGAGGTCATGCCTGCTATCCGGCAGTTCTTTGTTGGGCGCAGCGAGGATGTTCGAAGCGATTTCGAGTTCGATCTGAAGTTGTATGTCATTCGCAGGCAGATAGAGGACGCCGTTGCCGAAACAGTAGTCGATGAGCGGCAGGACTTCTACGTGTGCAGCCTTTCCGCGAATAAAATTGTGTATAAGGGCTTGATTCACGCCACACAGCTTCAGCACTTCTATCTCGACTTGGCAGACGAGGATGTAGTTACATCGTTTGCGCTGGTGCATTCGCGCTTCAGCACCAACACGCTTGGTTCCTGGAGACTGGCGCACCCGTATCGCATGGTGATACACAACGGCGAGATAAACACTTTACGCGGCAACATCAACTGGATGACTGCGCGCGAGGGCATGTTCGAGTCTGATGCTCTCGGCGATGACATCAAAAAGTTATTACCCATTATCACTAAAGGTGTGCAGAGCGACACCGCCAGCTTCGACAACGCGCTGGAACTGCTTCTTGCGACCGGGCGCTCGCTCCCCCATGCCTTGATGATGATGATACCGGAGGCGTGGGGCGACCATCTGCCTATGGACCAGGCTAAGAAGGATTTCTATGAATATCATTCTTGCCTGATGGAGCCATGGGACGGCCCCGCGCTCATTATCGGCACTGACGGAACTAAGGTGTGCGCCGTTCTTGACAGGAACGGTCTGCGCCCATGCCGTTACCTTGTGACGACTGACGACCGTCTGGTGATGGCGTCGGAGACAGGCGTACTGGATGTCCCACCGGAGAAGGTGCTGTTCAAGGATCGCATCCATCCGGGGCGCATGTTCATGCTGGACACCGAAGAAGGTCGCTTGGTGGATGACGCTGAACTGAAGAGCGTGCTGGCATCTCAACAGCCGTATGGCGAGTGGCTGCGCGAGAATCGCGTATCGCTCGACGATTTGCCGGAAGCCCCGGCGCAGCCAACGTACACTAACGGCAGCCTGCTTGCGAGGCAGGCTGCATTCGGATACACGCTCGAAGACCTACGCATGATAATGGAGCCGATGGCAGAGACGGGCAGTGAGCCTATAGGCTCTATGGGCAACGATACGCCCCTCGCAGTGCTCTCCGAACAAAGTCCGCTTCTGTTCAACTATTTCAAGCAGCTGTTCGCACAAGTCAGCAACCCGCCACTGGACGCAATCCGCGAAGAGTTGGTTACATCGCTAGAATCGCGCGTGGGCAGCGAGAGCAACTTATTCACCGAGACACCGGGCCATTGCCGCACACTGCGCGTGAAGCGGCCCGTCCTGACAAACGAGGAATTGGAGAAGATACGCGCCTTGGACTTGCCGGGCTTGAAGGCAAAGACCGTCCGCACACTGTTTACGACTGACGAAAATGACGGTTCACTTGCTCGCGCGGTGCGGAGGATTTGCGAAGAGGCATACGATGCGGTTACCGAGGGCAACACGATCGTCATACTCTCAGACAGAGGCGTCGATACATACAACGCCCCTATACCAAGCTTGCTTGCCGTCGCGAGTGTGCATCACCATCTAATACGCCAAGGCGTTCGCACCAAAGTGAGCATAGTAGTGGAGTCTGGGGAGCCGCGCGAGGTGGCGCATCTTGCACTGCTGATTGGCTACGGCGCCGTTGCAGTGAACCCGTATCTTGCATTCGAGACTCTCAGAGACATGGTTGGCGATGGCGGCGCGCTTACGGGAATCGTGGACTACGACACTTCCGTTTACAATTACATCAAGGCGGCGGACAAGGGCATTCTTAAGATAATGTCCAAGATGGGCATCTCGACTATCGAGAGTTACCGCGGCGCACAGATATTTGAGGCGGTTGGGCTGAACTCGGATTTCATCGATAAGTATTTCACATGGACTCCGTCACGTATAGGTGGGATTGGGATCCACGAAATCGAACTGGAGAGCCGGAAGCGCCATGAGTCTGCCTTCCAGGAGCTTGCACCGACGGGCAACCTCGATCTTCAGAGCGGCGGTTACTACCAATGGCGGCGCGACGGGGAGTACCACATGTGGAATCCCGACACCATCAGCCGTCTTCAGTTCGCCACTAAGACGAACAGTTATGAGACCTACCAGCAATTCGCCGACTCCGCCAATACGTTCAGTCGCAAGCTATGCACCATCAGAGGGTTGCTTGATTTCAAGAAGCTGGACACGCCGCTTTCGCTGGATGAGGTGGAACCGGCGGTCGATATAGTGAAGCGCTTCGCCACGGGCGCAATCTCGTTAGGCTCCATAAGCCGGGAGGCGCACGAGACGATGGCGATCGCTATGAACCGTATCGGTGCGCGCAGTAATACCGGCGAAGGTGGAGAGGACTACCACCGCTATACGCCCGACGAGAATGGTGATTCGCGGAACAGCGCAATGAAGCAGGTAGCGTCAGGGCGCTTCGGCGTTACAATCGGCTATCTTGCCAGCGCGCGCGACTTGCAGATTAAGATGGCGCAAGGTTCCAAGCCCGGTGAGGGAGGGCAGCTACCGGGCCATAAGATCGATGAGTACATTGGTTGGGTGAGAAATTCAACGCCCGGCGTGGAGCTTATTTCGCCGCCGCCACATCACGACATCTACTCCATCGAGGACCTTGCGCAGCTCATACACGACCTGAAGAACTCGAACCCCGGAGCGCGCGTGCACGTCAAGCTGGTTGCCGAAGCGGGCGTAGGCACTATCGCGGCGGGTGTGTCCAAGGGACACGGGGATGTCGTTCTTATAAGCGGAGACAGCGGCGGCACGGGCGCATCGCCGGAGTCGTCGATCAAGCATGCCGGTCTGCCGTGGGAGCTTGGCGTTGCGGAGACGCAACAGGTGCTGGTGCTCAACGATCTTCGCGGGCGCATAGTCGTGCAGACGGACGGGCAGCTCAAAACAGGCAGGGATGTGGCTATAGCCTGCTTACTAGGCGCGGAGGAATTCGGAATGGCTACCGCGCCACTAATCAGCCTCGGCTGTATTATGCTGCGGAAGTGCCACCTGAATACGTGCTCGGTGGGCATTGCAACGCAGGATCCGGACTTGCGGAAGATGTTTACCGGCAAGCCGGAGTATGTCATCAACTATTTCTTCTTCGTGGCTGAAGAGCTTCGGCAGATTATGGCAGAGACGGGCTTCCGCACCGTGAACGAAATGGTCGGTCGAATGGACAGGCTGGATACACGAGAAGCGATCGCGCACTGGAAGGCGCAGGGGCTGGACTTCTCCAACCTGCTGCACAAGCCGGAAGTGCCGGACTCGGTGGCGACATACTGCCGAGATGAGCAGGACCACGGGCTTGAGCGCGCGCTCGATAACGAGCTTATAGAGTTGTGCGTTGACGCCATCGATTCTAAGAAGGTGGTGTCTCTGGACTTGCCAATTACCAACCGCAATCGCACGGTCGGAACGACGCTCAGCTACGAGATTACGAAGCGGCACGGCATCGACGCTTTGCCTGACGACACGATAACGATAAACTTTAACGGTTCGGCAGGTCAGAGCTTCTCGGCGTTCCTTGCAAAAGGCGTAACAATGAATGTTCAGGGGGATGCCAACGACTACTTTGCCAAGGGACTGTCGGGCGGCAAGGTGATAATAGCGCCGCCACCGGAGTCGGGATTCACGCCCGAAGAGAACATTATCGTGGGCAATGTAGTATTATACGGTGCTACGGGAGGCAAGGCGTTCATCCGAGGCGTAGCAGGCGAGCGTTTCGCAGTGCGAAATAGTGGCGCGGAAGCCGTAGTCGAGGGAGTAGGCGACCACGGCTGTGAATATATGACGCGCGGTAAGGTGGTTGTGCTGGGGCCGACCGGACGCAACTTTGCTGCCGGCATGAGTGGCGGTGAGGCTTTTGTGCTGGACGAACGAGGCACGTTCCCCTCGCTGTGCAACCGTGAGATGGTCGGCTTGGAAGCGGTGGAAGATTCTGAAGACATAGAGGGTCTTCGCAGGCTCATCGAGGAACATTACGAACGGACCGGCAGTTCCAACGCGCGCCGTGTGCTCGACGACTGGGATGCGATGCTGCCCAAATTCGTAAAAGTGATGCCTTACGACTACAAACGCATACTGATGGAACGTGCCGCTGCAGTTGCCGCAGACTGAGAAACGAAAGAGGTGAAACTGACATAGTTTCGGTTTCACTCCCATCACAAACTTTCCTCCAAATAGGGGAAGGATAATATCAAGGTACAGGCGAACCGATACATGGGAAAACCAACAGGTTTCAAAGAATTTGGAAGGCAGGGGCCACCGCAGCAGCCGGTTGCCCAGCGCATTCAGCATTACGGCGAGTTCTACCACAACTGGACTGAAGATCAGGCACGAGAGCAGGGCGCGCGCTGCATGAACTGCGCCGTGCCTTTCTGCCATACGGGTTGCCCGCTGGGCAACCTGATCCCGGATTTCAATGACCTTGTTTACAGGAACAAGTGGCAGGAGGCGCTTATTGAACTTCATGCCACGAACAATTTCCCTGAGTTCACCGGCAGGATATGCCCTGCTCCTTGTGAGGCAGCCTGCGTACTGAACATCAACCAGGACCCCGTGACCATCGAATACATCGAGAAGGCAATCGCGGACCGTGGCTGGGAAGAGGGCTGGATTACGCCTGAAGCTCCCAAGCAGCGGACAGGTAAGAAAGTCGCGATAGTGGGTTCCGGACCTGCGGGGCTTGCGGCAGCGCAGCAGCTGAATCGGTGCGGACACTGGATTACGGTATTCGAGCGAGACGATTACATAGGTGGTTTGCTTCGTCTTGGCATACCTGACTTCAAGCTGGAGAAGTCGGTTGTGCAGCGGCGCGTCGATCAGATGAACGCTGAAGGCGTAATCTTCAAGACCGGCGTGAATGTGGGTGCTGACCTGTCGGGCGATGAGTTGCTGAGCGAATTTGACGCGGTGGTCCTGACGGGCGGCTGCACGATACCTCGTGATCTGCCCGTGCCCGGGCGTGAACTCGACGGCGTTCACTTCGCAATGGATTTCCTGACGCAGCAGAACCTCCTTAATGCGGGCGAGCATATTCCGGAATCGGAGCGAATAAGCGCTGAGGGCAAGCGCGTGATCATACTGGGCGGCGGCGACACCGGCTCTGACTGTCTGGGAACATCGCACCGACAGGGCGCGGAGATTGTCTATCAGTGTGAACTGCTGTCCGAGCCTCCGACTGAGCGCAGCGAAAATAACCCCTGGCCGCAATGGCCGTTGATCTTGCGTGCGTCGTCTTCGCAGGAAGAGGGCGGAATTAGAGACTACGATGTTCTGACGACGCATTTCTCCGGCAGCAACGGCAGTGTAGAGAAATTGCACGCCGTTCGCATCAACTGGGGACCGCCGGATGCTTCCGGCAGGCCCAGCATGGAACGTATAGAGGGCAGCGAGTTCGAGATTGCCACCGATCTCGTGCTGCTGGCAATGGGCTTCGTGCATCCCCAGAAGGAAGGATTGCTCGAGCAGCTTGGCGTCGCACTCGACGGGCGTGGCAATGTCCGGACGGACAATAATAAGATGACCAGCATCGATGGCGTATTCGCGGCGGGCGATATGGCGCGCGGACAGTCGCTGGTAGTCTGGGCGCTGGCTGAAGGGCGTGAGGCAGCGCGAGGCGTTGACTTGTACCTGATGGGGCAGACTTCCCTGCGGCCTGTTCTTGAAGGGGCGATGGCGCGCGGGTAGTTTGCCGGCATTTCGTTTCGTCGGTCAATCAGTCCTTCGGCAGGCTCGGGACGAACGGGGTTTTCTCACGGGAAACGCAGTCTTTCTTATCTCGTTCCGTTGGCGACGGCGGCGTTCATCGAAGCCACATAGGGCAGATTGCGGTATTGCTGATTGTAGTCCAAGCCGTAGCCAACAACGAACTCGTCCGGAATCTCAAACCCTATGTATTTGATTGGCACTTCCACTTGACGGCATGATTTCTTGTCGAGCAGGGCGCACACTTCAAGGCTTGCCGGCTTTTCGGCTTGCAAGGATTCGAGCAGGCAGGCGAGTGTGATTCCGGTGTCAACGATGTCTTCTACGAGGATAACGTCGCGCGCTGTGATGCTGGCGTTCAGTGGCTTGACAATATCGACCGTGCCCGTGCTTTCGTATCCGTCGTAGCTGGACGCTGCCATCATGTATGCTTCGAGCGGGAGGTCTATTTCGCGCATCAAGTCCGCCATGAAGACGAGCGCGCCGTTGAGGACTCCGACGAGGACAGGCTCTTTCCCTGCGTAGTCGCGGGATATTTTGGCGCCGATCTCCCGCACTTTCCGCCGGATGGATTCTGTGCTTAGCAGCGCCTTGCCCAGGCTGTCTTCAATCATTGCCCTCGCCTTCCATTGCCTGCTGCGCCATTCGGATTTCGCAGCATTATATCATCAGACAAGACTGCTATAATGCTGGGTGTGACTCTCTTTTCGAGCGAATATGTAAGGTTGGTGAGGATGGCATGAATGTGGGCGTGAGCAAGGTGAGGCTCCATATTCCTGAGAATCAGAGCTTGAAGGGAAAGCGCAGGGTGATAGCTTCGATGTCCCAGCGAATCCGAAACAGGTTCAGCGTTGCAGTAGCGGAGGTTGGGGACAACGATTCTTGGCAGATGGCAACACTGGGGATCGCGTGCGTCAGCGGTAGTGTGCGGCATGCCGACGAGGTGCTGGACAATGTCATCGCCTATATAGAGAACAGCCGGGAAGATGTGGTGGTGCTGGATGTGGAACAGGAGACGATTTCAGGATTTTAGCCGGGTCGAGGGGTTGACGTGGATATACGGGATGGAAAGGATTTTGTTCCTTTCACCCCATCCCCTGTTTGCACAGGGGCATGCTCTAAACCCCTGCCTTCGCAGGGGCAGCTTCTTTCTTGTCAGAGGGGAATGGACTTATTGGAGCGGTTCTGTTGGATGTGAGCGCGTTTCTGGATGCGGTGCAAAAGATGCCATGGTACATGGAGCAGATTGTGCATGGTGAAGATGTGCCATCCCGAGACGCTCGTTACGGCACGCTTGACCACCCGCTGGACAGCGGGCTGGCGCGCTCGCTAAACCAAGCAGGAATAGACGCGCTCTATACGCATCAAACGGATGCCATAAATGCCCTGCGGAACGGTAAGAACGTCATCGTATCCACGGGAACTGCGAGCGGAAAGAGCCTATGCTACAATCTGCCGATTCTTGAAGCGCTGCTTAAGGATCGCACGGCAAGTGCGATGTACATCTTCCCTACGAAGGCTTTGGCACAGGACCAGCGGAAGGCTCTGGGGCGGCTCGTGCCGAAATCCGCGCGGCTGCGGTATGAGATATTTGACGGCGATACTCCAACGCGCGAGCGCGGAGGAATACGGCGTAGCGCTCGACTGCTGATCACGAATCCGGACATGCTGCACGTAGGTATCCTGCCGCATCACAGGTTGTGGTATCAGCGACTGCGCAGCCTTCGGTATGTGGTTATCGACGAGGCGCATGTGTATCGAGGGGTATTCGGCTCGCATGTTGCCAACATCATCCGGCGGCTGCGGCGCATCTGCGAGCGGCTTGGGAGCAGTCCGCAGTTCGTACTCTGCTCTGCGACCATCGCGAATCCCGGAGAGCATGCAGAGCGGCTGACGGGCTTGCCTTTCGATGTGGTGGATGAAGACGGTTCACCTTATGGCGGCAAGGACTTCCTGTTCTGGAATCCGCCAATGCTGGACTTGGCGGCAGGCAGCAGGCGCAGTACAAACACCGAGTCCGCGCAGCTCTTCGCCGAGTTGCTGCGTCGGTATGTGCGAACGATGACTTTCGTGCGGAGCAGGCGCGCTGCGGAGTTGCTGTATGTGTATGTGCGGGACAATCTGAGGCTGTCGCATCCGGACGTGGCAAAGCGCGTGATGCCGTATCGCGCGAGCTACCTGCCGGAGGACAGACGGGCTATCGAGCGCGACCTCGCGCAGGGACGGCTGCTTGGCGTTACGACCACGAACGCAATGGAGCTTGGCATCGACATCGGCGATTTGGATGCGACGCTGCTGACCGGCTACCCGGGCACGATTGCGAGCGCGTGGCAGCAGGCGGGCAGGAGCGGGCGCAGCGGACACCGCTCGCTGTCTGTGCTAGTTGCCCATAACAACCCACTGGACCAGTACCTGATGCGCCACCCGGAGGCGTTCTTCGGCAAGCCGCACGAGAGCGCGAGGGTATCGCCGGGCAATCCGTACATATTGAAACCGCACCTGCTCTGCGCGGCTTACGAGGCGCCGCTGATTATGGATGATACAGCGCACTTCGGGGCAGAGCTGTTGTGGCATACCGAAGAACTTGTGGAGGACGGGCTGCTGCATGTGCGGAACTCACGCTGGCATCTGAGCGCGGATATGGACTATCCGGCAGGTGAAGTCAACATTCGCTCGGCATCGGCACGCACTTACTCGCTGGTGGAAAAGGATAGCGGCGTGATACTGGAGAGTGTCGAGGAGATGTCCGCCTTCCTGCAGTTACATCCGGGCGGCATCTACCTGCACCAAGGGGAGCAGTATCTCATCACGGACTTGGATATGGATTCAGGCGTTGCATACGCAGTACGGACGGATGTGCCATACTACACGCAGGCGCGGGACTACACGGACACGCGGATACTGAGGCAGTTCAGGCAGAGGCAGGCGGGTAAAACGCAGGCGTATCTGGGTGAAGTGAGCATCACCATGAGCGTTGTAGGGTTCAAGCGGGTGGCACACATTACGGAGGAGTCGCTGGGTGAGGAGTACGTTGACCTGCCGCCGCAGAGTTATGACACCATATCGCTGTGGTTCGATGTACCGTCAGACACTCTGGATTACATACGGCGCAACCGACTCGACCTGATGGGAGGGCTGCACGCGGTGGAGCATGCGGCTATCGGCGTGCTGCCGCTTTTCGCCATGTGCGACCGCAACGACATAGGAGGCATATCCACGCCACTGCACCCGGATACGGGCAAGCCGCAGGTGTTCATCCATGACGGCATACCGGGCGGCGTGGGCATCACGGAGCACGGCTATGACATCATCGAGGAGCTTTGGCGCGCGACTTTGCAGGTGATCAGGGAATGCCCTTGCGAGAGCGGATGTCCGAGCTGCATACAGTCGCCCAAGTGCGGCAACAACAACGAGCCACTGAACAAGGGCGTGGCACGGCTGATACTGGAAGCGATCTTGGGTGAAGTCGCGCACGGATGACGGGATACTGACTTGCGCTTTCGATTCGGCGGGCTTTGGCGGGACGCGGATTTTGCGAAGCTCTGGGTAAGTCGCACGGTGTCCAACTTCGGTTTTCTGATGGGAGCGCTGCAGTTCGTTGCCGTTCTGATGCTGGGCGCGACGCCGTTTCAAATGGGGGTGCTCGGTGCGTTAAGCGTCGCTCCGAGCATACTAATCGGCTTCGTTGTAGGAGTGGTTGCCGACCGTGTGCAGCGTCGTCCTATGCTCATCGCATCCGAAATAGGCAGGTTTGCGCTGCTGGCATCCGTTCCTGCCACCTTTCTCGTCGGGCAGTTGAGCATCGAGCAACTGTACGCGGTTGCGTTCTTTCACGGACTGCTGACCACATTTTTCGATGTGGCGAATCGGTCGTATCTGCCAACGCTGGTTGAGCGCGGTGACCTTGTGGACGCGAACAGCAAATTGACAGCGAGCGAATCGTTCGCCGAAGTCACGGCTTTTAGCGTGGGCGGTTGGATAGCGCAGCTGACGAACTCGATACTTGTGGCTGGGGTCGGGGCGCTTACATTTCTGGCGTCTGCTGCGTCGCTGGCACTAATTCGCAGGAGAGAG
>JAGGDZ010000449.1 GCA_024648655.1 Chloroflexota bacterium
ATCGAGCAGAGCTACATGACTTCAGTCTCGGCGACGATTGCGGCGGGCACCTCCGAGATTCAGCGCAACATCATCGCTACGCGCGGGCTTGGACTGCCAAGGTAACCCACGCTTAATCAGTGTTCTTGCGGAAAAGCAGCAGTTAAGAGTACGCAACGGTGAGGTGAATACATGGACTTTCGTTTCAACTCCGAGGACGACGCCTTTCGCCAAGAAGTAGGAGAATTCGTCGAAAGCGAATTGCCGTGGGACTGGCGTGAGCGCGCCGTTGACGCCGAAGAGCCTGAAGACGCAGGGTTGGTTCGTGAGTTCAAAAAGAAGTTGGCGAACAACGGCTGGCTGACGATGGCATGGCCCGAGGAGTACGGCGGACAGGCTGCGCCTCACATCCGACAGATGATATTCAATGAGGAAATGGCGTACAGGGGCGTCCCAGCAGGCGATTCCGGCGTGCGGATGGTGGGACCCATCCTGATGCTTTACGGCACGGAAGAGCAGAAGCAATACTTCCTGCCGCGAATCGCGCAGGCGGATATCGACTGGTCGCAGGGCTACTCCGAGCCGGACAGTGGCTCGGACCTGGCTTCGCTCCAGACTCGGGCAGTCGAGGACGGCGATGACTTCGTCATCAACGGCTCCAAGATATGGAATGGCGCGCACTCCGGCTCGGACTGGATGTTCATGCTTGCGCGCACAGACCCGGACGCGCCGAAGCACCGCGGCATCAGCTTCCTGTTGACGGAGATGCAGCAGACGGGAGTAACCGTCGAAAAGATCCCGATGATGTGGGACGCTCACCGCGCTCTGGTTACATTCGAGGACGTGCGCGTGCCGAAGAAGAACCTCGTGGGCGAACTCAACAGAGGCTGGTACGTTGGCGCTGCACTGCTGGACTTCGAGCGCTCAGGCGTTGATCGTCCCGCTAGGGCGAAGCGGCTGCTGGAAGACATCGTGAACTTCTGCAAGGAGAACAGGCGCAACGGCAAGACGCTCGCAGAGGATGTTTCGGTGCGCCAACGAATCGCGGACATGGCTGTGCAGATAGAGTCTTGCCGCCTCATGTGCTACAACGTGGCGTGGATGCAGAGCCAAGACATGATCCCTAACAAGGAGGCGTCCATCACAAAGGCTTACGGCACGGAGATGATGATTCGTCTATACAGCCTAGGCATGCAGGTGATGGGCTTGTACGGTCAGCTGGATCCGGAATCGAAGTGGGCGCCGCTGCGAGGGCGAATCGAGAACGGCTGGATGCGCTCGCACGGCGGCACGGTGGCAGCGGGCACATCAGAGATAAATCGCAATGTCATCGCTACGAGGGGGTTGGAGCTGCCAAGATAAGCCTTCAGCGGTCTTCCCATTTCACAGGATACAACCAACATTCACAGCATAGAGGCTCTGTCTCAACTTACGGAGGAACACGACAAATGGACCTTGGACTGAACGAAACGCAGCAGATGCTCAGGAACAGCGCGCGCGAGTTCCTGCAGGCGGAGTGCCCGGATACTTATGTGCGCGAGATGGAAGAGGACGAGCGAGGCTATACGCCTGAGATGTGGCAGAAGGTCGCCGAACAGGGCTGGCTGGGATTGATTTTCCCGGAGGAGTATGGCGGTGTAGGTCTCAGCTACCTCGACCTGTCCGTGCTGCTGGAGGAGACCGGACGAGCGCTGCTGCCGGGTCCTTTCTTTTCGACAGTCGTAATGGGCGGCATGGCTATCATGGACGCCGGCTCAGAGGAGCAAAAGCATGAACTTCTGCCGCAGATAAGCGAGGGACAGCTGATAGTTACCCTTGCGCTGACTGAGCCGAGCGCGCGCTGGGATGCCGAGGGCGTGGAAATGACCGCGTCGCAGAGCGGTGACGGCTGGGTTCTGAACGGAGTCAAGCTATTCGTGCCGAACGCGCATGTTTCCGACACCTATGTTGTGGCAGCGCGCACGGGCGACGGAGAAAGAGACGTCACCCTGTTCCTGGTGCCTCGCGGAACTGACGGAGTGAGCCATGCGCTGCTTAAGACGATCGCGTCGGACAGGCAGTCCGAGTTGGCGTTCGAGAATGTCAGCGTACCCGCGTCCGCCGTTCTTGGCGAGGTCAATGCCGGCTGGGACACTATCGAAAAGGTGCTGGCATGGGGCGCGATAGGCAAGTGCGCCGAGATGGTCGGCGGCGCAGAGCAGGTTCTGGATATGACCGTAGAGTACGCCAAGCAGCGCACACAGTTCGGCAGGCCTATAGGCTCGTTCCAGGCGATTCAGCACCATTGCGCGAACATGGCGACCGATGTGGAGGGGTCCCGCTACATCACATACCAGGCTGCGTGGAGGCTGTCCGAGGGCGATGAGGCGACGCAGGAAGTCGCGATGGCGAAGGCGTGGGTGAGCGATGCATACAGGCGCATATGCGCGCTGGGACACCAGTGCCACGGCGCCATCGGCTTCACCAAAGAGCACAATATGCAACTGTACTCTCGCCGCGCCAAAGCAGCCGAGCTGGCTTTCGGAGACACGGACTTCCACTTGGAGACAGTGGCGGATGGGATTGGGCTATAGACACAAATACTTCGAGTGCATCAGGTTCTAATGGATATTAGAATCGATCCATATAATATACATTATAATATACATTGGAACGCGCTCGAAAACGAGGGACGAGTGAAGATTGCGCCCATGATAAAATCTGACCCGCCGACTACACCGGCAATTCAACGGAGGCGAAGGGCGACATTTACATCTCCCACATCAGTCTTACGAACTTCCGAAACTACGAGCGGCTGGAACTGAGCTTGCAGCCGGGAATGACGCTGTTTCAGGGGGACAACGGCGCAGGCAAGAGCAACCTGCTGGAAGCGATGTACTTGCTCGCGGTAGCTCGGTCACCGCGAGCGTCAAATGACCGCGAGCTCGTGCGGCGTATCAACCACAAAGGAGAGTTCTACGCACAGGTTGCCGGAAAGATTGAGCGGCAGCAGGATTCCGTGGACTTGCAGATCAACTTTCGCACTATGAATACGCCGAATCCCGCAACCGGCGGCGTTGGGATGTCGGCGCAGAAATACTTTCGCGTGAATGGAGCGTCGCGCCGCGCCTCAACTCTCATAGGGCATCTCAACGCGATGATGTTCAGCGCCGACGATTTGGAGATCGTGTATGGAGCGCCCAGCGTGCGCCGGCGTTACCTGAACATACTTATTTCGCAGACGGACCGCGCATACCTCTCCACGATACAGCGGTATGAGCGGGTGGTAAGGCAGCGCAACCATCTGCTGCGCCAAATACGGGATGGCGCGGGGCGAGTGGGTGAGTTGTCATTCTGGGACGACGAGCTTGTGAAGGAGGGCAGCGAAATTGTGTCTCAGCGCCTCACCACCGTGCGTACGCTCTCTGAGGGCGCAAGTCCGATCTATTCCGATCTTAGCGACGGCGGCGAAAGTCTGACAATCGCGTACAAGCCGAACGTCTCACTACCAAACGATATGTCCGGGGAAGGTATAGCGGAAGCACTAAGGGAGAAGCTCGCGGAACGAAAAGGACGGGAACTGGCGCGCGGCATAACGGTAACGGGTCCGCACAGAGACGATCTTGCGCTTACTCTGGATGGCATGGAAGCGTCTGCGTTTGCATCACGCGGACAGGCGAGAACCGCCGTGCTGGCGCTGAAGCTTGCCGAGGGCTCATACCTGCGGGAGAAGCGTGGGCAGGAGCCTGTGATTCTGCTGGATGATGTGCTGTCGGAGCTGGATGCGGCGAGACGAGAGCAGGTGATTGGGCATGCCTCACAGTACCATCAGACACTGATAACGACCGCAGACGCGGATTCCATCTTCAGGCAGCTGCCACCGAACACGACACGCTTCCGGGTGAAAGGCGGCAGAATTCAGGCACTCGACATATAGTCACTCGCTAGGCGCAACCTCTGAGGTTTCGCGCTAGGCACTCGCACTATATCCCCTTTCACCTCCATGTCGAGCTTGACGGTAGTGGTGTACCACGACACCGTGCCCAGGTTTGATCGCTGCTCAGGGGAGAGGCGCGCATCTATGAGGCCGGGCAGGCTGCGAAACTCCACGCCGTCCGAGCTGCCGATGAGGATGTCCAGGATGATGCCGCGCAGCAGATCGTACTTCCACTTGTGGATGCGAGTGGGCTTCTTGCCCGGTGTCGGCGTGTGGCAGGTTATTCGCTCGTCGGTCGTCATTCGGTCTTCCATGGCTGACATAGATGTACAGTATTGGAGGATTATCACCACCATCTCTTACGCAAGCTCAGTGCAGGCTCTAATCTTCCCCTACTCTAACCTTCCCCTATCGAGGGAAGGGTGCTGAGCTAGGCGGTTTTGCGAAGGGGGCCGTCGGGGCGCAGGTCGTCAAGAATCGCTGTGGTCTGGGCGGAGAGGTCTTCGCCGGAAGTGCGCCTTTTCGCGAGAAGGTCAAGCACGTAGTCTGAGACGCCCGCTCGGATGCGAAGTTCCTCGGGCTTATAGCGCATGCAGCGGCGCATAAGGACTTGCGCGGGACGACGCGTCTTCTCGGTGCAGCCATAGGCATACGGGCACATATAAGCGTAGCAGGTGGTGATTTCGCGGTGGATAGGCGATACGCGGCTGGATGACGGAGCAATGTGCGCGCTCGTGAAATCTTCAAGCTGCTTGTCTATCGCGCCCGGTAGGGGTGCTTTTCTGTGCATACGCATATATGAGCCGTGTCTCTTCGGGAAAGAGTGAGCTGATGAGGAATGCACAAATGCTAAACGAAAAATTATATTTTTTCAATACTTATGTGCGCTAAATGGCACGGATTTATGAGGCGTCGCTCAATGGATGCACAGGATGGCGAGAAGGCAGACTGCCTTATGCCGTGTTCTTCGACAGGTTCAGGAGATTGGGAGACGGGTGGAATGAAGCAGGCGAAGCGCTGCAGTTACGCGGATTTTTTCTCAAGCAGAACCGGCGGCGTGGGCATGGACACGAAATCACCGTTCTTCAGGCTCAGCGTTACCGGAGCGTCACCCACGATGGCGTCGGCATTCACAACACAGCGGCTGACATCAGACATGCTGGGCAATTCGTACATGACGTCGAGCAGGGTATGTTCGAGGATTGTGCGAAGGCCGCGGGCACCGGTCTTGCGCTTGAGCGCCTGCTCCGCGGCAGCAACAAGGGCGTCGTGCGTGAACACAAGCTCGACATCATCCATGTCGAAGAGCGACTGGTATTGTCGCACGAGTGCGTTCTTAGGCTCGCTGAGAACCTTGATGAGCGCGGCTTCATCGAGCGTGTCCAGTGTGGCGATGACTGGGAGGCGTCCAACGAATTCGGGGATGAAGCCGTATTCCATCAGGTCGTCAGAGTTCACATGGTGGAGCACATTTTCTTCAGCCGATGCACTCCAACTCGCCGAACCCGTAAAGCCAATTGAGTGCTTACTCTTGAAGACGCGCCGGTTGATGATGTCTTCCATGCCTTCAAACGCACCGCCGCACATGAAGAGCACGTTGTCGGTCTTAATTTTCAGGAATTCCTGATGGGGATGCTTGCGCCCGCCTTGCGGCGGCACATTTGCCTCACAGCCCTCGATGATCTTCAGTAACGCCTGCTGAACGCCCTCGCCTGACACATCGCGTGTGATTGACGGATTTACGCTCTTGCGGGCTATTTTGTCTATCTCGTCTATGTAGATGATGCCCTGCTCGGCACGCGCCACATCGTAATCGGCGGCCTGTATGAGGCGCAGCAGGATGTTCTCGACATCCTCACCGACATAGCCTGCCTCGGTGAGCGAGGTTGCGTCGGCTATGGCGAAAGGCACTTGCAGAATGCGAGCGAGCGTCTGCGCTATGTGGGTTTTGCCGGAGCCGGAAGGACCCAGCATCAGGATGTTCGCCTTCTGGATTTCCACATCCGACTGTGCCTGGGTAGAGCTGACGCGCTTGTAGTGATTATAGACTGCCACGCTGAGTATCTTTTTGGCGTGGTCCTGCCCCACGACATATTCTTCCAGGTTCTGGTAGATGAGCTTAGGGTTCAGGCCGTTCGCCATCGGGTTGGATATGACATTGGACTGGGTGGGACCGTCTTCGGCGATAATCTGGTCGCAGAGAAGCACGCACTCGTCGCATATGAACACCCGGTCTGGGCCCGCAATGAGGCGTTTGACCTGGGTCTGCGCCTTGTCGCAGAAGGAGCAACGATAATCGGTCCGACTAGTCATATTGCGAAAGCTCCGTATTTTATCTAGGTTGCGCGAACATTTCTGTCATTCGGGGCGCGGCGAGGGATCCGAAATCTGTGAATTGGCGTATGTACAACGATTTTAGATTCTTCACTCCGCTGTGCTGCGTTCAGAATTACAGGTTAAACATACTCTTCAAGGCTAAGCGCCGGCAGAGGAAGCGAGAACTTCGTCAATCAAACCGTATTCCAACGCCTGTTCCGCGCTCATATAGTGGTCGCGGTCAGTGTCCTGGGCAATCTTGTCGAAGGGCTGGCCGGTCGTATCGGAGAGGATGGTACGAATCTTCTCTTGCAGGCGCAGTATCTCGCGCGCGGCAATTTCCACATCGCTCGCCTGCCCTTGCGCGCCGCCCATCGCCTGGTGCATGTGGATTGTGGAGTCCGGGAGCGCGAATCGCTTGCCCTTGGCGCCTGCGGTCAATAGAACGGTGCCCATGCTTGCCGCCAAGCCAACACAGATGGTGGAGACATCGGGGCGAATGAGGTTCATCGTGTCGTAAATTGCGAGGCCGGCATAGATGACTCCGCCCGGCGAGTTGATATATAGGCTGACATCGCGCTCAGGGTCTTCCCTATCGAGGAAAAGCAACTGCGCGATGATGGCGTTGGCAACTTGGTCATTGATCGGTGTTCCGAGATAGACGATGCGCTCTTTGAGCAGCATTGAGTAAATGTCGTAGGCGCGCTCGCCTCGCGGGCCAGATTCAACGACCATCGGTATGACATTTTCAGGCCCACTGCCCTGCAGTAAGTCCGGCGCACTTAAATCTTGGGGCCTAAACAGCATGGGGTTATTCTCCTTTACCCTCACCCCTTATTTCCACGGGGGCAAGCTCTAGCCTTCTCTCTTTGGTAGAAGGGATAAGAGGTTTTTTCAATTATTCTTCTTTGGATTCTGTTTTCGCGGTTTCGTCGGGTGTCCCTTCCGCCTCTGACTCTTCAGCTGACACGGCAATATCGGGAGCTTCGCCTTTTGCGATAGCCACCAGGCGCGCCGTCACCAGCTCCGAGTGCATCAGGCGTCTTACGGAGCTTCGGACGTCGTCCGTTATTTCGGGTTCTTCGAGCGCGTCCATTATTTCGGATTCTTCGAGCACGTCCGGGTACTGCTCGAGGTTCTGTGCAATGATGGAAGCAATACGCTCTTCCACATCTTCATCCGTCACATCTACCCCTTCTACTTCGCCGAGCTTCTCCAGCGCAACCACGCGCTTGATGCGGGTAATCGCTTGCTCACGCATTTCCTCACGCATTTCCTCTTCCGATCTGCCGAGGGAGCGCAGATAGTCGTCGAATCGAATGTTGATACGAGCAAGCGTCTGCATCTGCTCATTCAGCATGCGCTCGACTTCATGCTCGATAATCGCCGGCGGTATGACTGCGTCTGCGCCCTCGATAAGACTGCTTATGGCAGATTCGAGCATTTCCTCCTCAGAAGCGTTTTGGGATTCTGTCTCGAGTTCCTCTTTAATCTGCTCTCGCAGGGCTTCGATGGAGTCGTAACCTTCGCCGATGCCTTGAGCGAACTCCTCGTCCAGTTCGGGCAGAATCCGCTCCTTCACATCGCTGACAGTTACCGTCACCTGCACAGGCTTGCCCACATATTCATCGACGGGGAAGTCGTCGGATACCGTCAGCTCGAACTCTTTCGGCGTGTCCAGTACAGCGCCGACCAGCGCCTCGGAAAATCCCGGGAAAGGGATGTCCGTGTCTTCAGTGAGGAGGTACACGATGTCGGCCTCATCAAGAATAGTGTCGCCCTCAACAGCACCCGTGGCGGTAATAGTTACCAAGTCGTCCATCTTTACCGGACGCTCTACGGGTTCCCATGATGCCATGCTGTTTCGCAGGCTCTCCAGCCTCTCTTGGACATCTTCTTCGCCAATTTCGGACTGTTCCACCTCGACGCGTATGTCTCTGTAATCACCAAGTTCAACCTGTGGCTTAAGAGGGACGGTCGCCTTGAAGGTAACGGGGTCGAGATCAAGGACTTCTACGTCGGGCATACCTCCCGGCTCAAGCTCCTGCTCGTCTATTGCCCTGCCAGTAACCTCCGGCAGCATTGTGTCGAGTACTTCGTTGAGCAGAGCCTCACGCCCCATAAACTGAAGGACTATGTGGCGAGGAACACGCCCCTTGCGAAATCCGGGGAAAGATATGTGTGGCTTGACTCTTTGGTAGCCAATATCGATGTAGGGACGGACGTCCTCGTCTTCCATCTCAATATGCAGTACGGTCTGAAGATCAACTATTTCCCCTTGGGTAATTCGCACGAGAGTCTCCTGAAAAAAGCGATTGCGACACTCACACAATTATAGCACGGACATTGTGTGCTAGAAAACAATCATATTGTCAGGTAACCGTCCCAAAGGCGGTGTGGAGTTTTGGACGGAGCCAGAAAGACACGGCAGCCTACGATTTCAGACCCGGACGACTACGCCGCCATCAACTCATTCAGCACCGCCAATACTCTCAGCCTCTTGTTCCGCCTGTTATTTCGAGCGAAGCGAGAAATCTTGTGTGATGGGGAAACTGGCTTGCACGCAACGATTGGGGATTCATCACCGCCGTTCGGCGCGGCATAGGATGCTGCCGGGGATGGCAGAATAGATTCGCTATTCGCGTCCAAGTCGTTTCACGCAGTCGGATGTTGGCAGAACCCAGGCATCGTCGCCGCACACACGCAACGTAGGCAAGTTCCGCCCGGCTCGTACTATGTCCTCGGCGACAACCGCCGCGCTTCAACCGATTCGTGGGCTTGGGGTTTCGTGCCTGAGGAGCGCATCATAGGACGCGCCTGGTTCGCCTACTGGCCCTCCGATAGGTTGGGATTCCTTCTTCTTCTTTGGTAGCCTGCTAGGTTTTGGCATGTTGTCAGGATTTTTATCCAATCTGGTCAAATAATGGCATTCTCAGTATCTGTTGGTTTTCATATTTGTCATTCCCGAGCGGGCGGGAATCCACGGGGCTAGTGCGCCACCTATTTTTGCAATACCCACACATACTGAGAATGCCAAATATCACTGACGTATGGAGCTTTCCAACTTTATTATGAAGAAGTTGACACGCCTAGTGCAGTTGTTTAGGATGCAAGAAATGGGGGCGAGTTGCCTTATGGACGCCTAAGCGCAGGATTATGGAAACACTAGGAACAGCGAGGATGCCTGACCAATATCAGAAAGAGATCGAGGATATACTGAAAAAGGCGGAGGCTGAAGCGCCTTTGCCGTCCGGGAATTCGCGCCGCAGCCTGCGCGGAATGGTGTGGCAGTACACACGACAGTCGCTGAACACCAAAGCTTGGGGCGTGTCGCCGGGTAGAATAATGCTCGCGGCGCTGGCAATACTGCTCGCGGCTTTCCTGCTGCGCCCTTTTGTTCCGGGAATGTTCGGACTGCTGGCATGGGCAGGATTGATCATATTCATCGTCGCATACGGCATGGTGTTCCTGAGACCATCGAAGACCGGTCAACGCAAAATGTGGCGTGGGCGCTACATAGACGACGAGCCGGCCGGCGGAAGTTCGTGGTGGCAGGGTGTGAAGAGACGATTCAAGAAATAACCTAAGATAATTTTGCAAGAGAAGGGGCAGGCTTATCGCCTGCCCCGGTTTAGTTCTACTTAGCCATTTAGCGTCTTGTTGCCTTAGACGGCACACTCGCCTTCGCCGCGTTCCAACACATACTTGACAGTCTTGTCCCAGTCGATATACTGCTCCAGCGTGTCCCTGTTCAGGTCGGGAAGTTCCTTAAACTCCGACATCATTTCCTCGAAGTAGCCTGTTCCCTGCCGCAGCACATAGTCCTTGAACAGCTCGCCGTCGCCATGACTGTCCTTGTAGTCTGCTACTATCTTGTGCAGAGCCTCAGGCGCGCGCTTAGCGGGTATCTTCGCCTTGATGCGCTGTCCGAAACGCGGGTCGTCCTGGGAATAGCTGCCACCGAGGAACAGCTCGTAGGCGGGCACCTGTCCTCCCGGCCCTCTTGCCGCCGCGCCGTGGAAGCCAATGTCCGCGATGTGGTGCTGGCCGCATCCGTTGGGGCAGCCGCTCATCTTTACATGCATCTGGCGTACCAGCGGATCGGATCTGTCCACATGCTCTACAGCGTCCGTA
>JAGGDZ010000377.1 GCA_024648655.1 Chloroflexota bacterium
CCAATATCTGCCATTGCGCGCTCCTTTCGGGTGGCGTCCTTATGATTCTTATGGACGCCTTGATTTAATACAAACGATCCTTGTCATTATCAGACTATTGAACAGGCGTGGTCAAGTGCGGTTGACACAGGGGCTAACATAGATGGACGGAACGGAATTAATAACGGAATTAATCGGGAGGATTTTCAAATGGCATACGCGATAAATCATGTTCATATAAGGTCGGCTGATCCGCACGCATCGGCGGCGTGGTACGAGGAGCACTTCGGAGCTAAGGTACTGGGCGCCAGGGAGGTGATGCCGGGCACGATTACTGTCAGCATGGACGCGGGAGGTCCGGTGCGATTGAACATATCATCGAAGCCGGAAGGTACGCCCGACGATCGTGCGGCGGCAGAGTTGAATCGGCTTGGGCTGGAGCATTTCGGATTCGATGTTGACGACATCGATGCGGACATGGCAAGGCTTGAGGCTGCGGGTGTTCGAGTGGTTCTACCGATAACCGAGGTTGCCGGAGGTACGCGGCTGTCGTATATCGAAGGACCGGACGATGTGCTGATAGAACTTGTGCAGCGCAGGGACTGATACAGGTTAACCGGAAAAATAAAAATGCTCCAACTGTGTTCTCGATCGAATGATACCATTGCGCCGGAAGACAGCCGCGCCTGACCGATGAAAGGGGTAGTTATGAGTGACGAAATCGTGCGCTGGCCGCGCGTGCAGCAGTTGCTGACTGACATAATGCAGCGATGGGAACTGCGAGAGAAGAGGCGGGGCTTGCCGGGTATTCACGGCTACTACTGGGATACGCCGCAGGAACTTGTCAATGACGAGGCGATGGGATTGCAGTTCATCGAGCCGGGAGTTCCGGCGTCGGAGACGGCTCTCATCGTGTCGTTGCGACGCGGGTTCGGGAGCATACCCAAAATGCCCATGGGCGGACCATTTCTGAAGGAAGAAGAGATACAAGAGATAGAGCGCTGGATAGATGCTGGGATGCCGGAGTGACGGCGACTGACATCGATTTGCATGTTGGGCGGTTGCATGTTGGGCGGTTGCATGTTGGCGGATTAAGGGGGGGTGAGATGACGGATAGACCTACTAGTAGTGTGGAATTAGGGTGGCAAGGCGGCTTCAGATTCTCTTCGAAGGACACGCATGGTCACACACTGACAGTGGATGCGCCGCAGAGTGATGGCGATGAGTTCGAGGGGATGATGCCGGGCGACCTGCTGCTTACGAGCCTCGGAAGTTGCAGCGGTATAGATGTGGTGAACATCCTACGGCGGCAGAGGCAGGACGTGACGGGGCTGGAAATAAGCGTTAAGGGGGAGCAACTGCCTGACGCGCCGTGGACGTGGGTGGCAGTGAACATCGAGTATATCGTGAAGGGGCGAGGGTTGCGCGAATCGGCAGTGCGGCGCGCCATCGAGCTGTCTGAGGAGAAATACTGCTCAATCGGCGCGACGATTGCCGGCAGGGCGAAAATCAGCAGCAGCTTCGCGATTGTCGAGGAGTAGTGAGCGATTATGATGGACTTGTGGCGGAGCCATGATTGTGCGGTTTATGCCGGGTCTGTGTTATGATTTGAGCCGTTCAATCAGCCTAGATGAGGCGATAGAATAATACTTATGACAAATCAGGAGGTTTGCCAGTGCCTAACTTGAGTGCAGAGCAGTTGGAGGAGTTGCGGCAGATTCCGACTTGCTCGGTCGCCAACGCAATAGAGACATTCGATGTGATGCCGCGCACAGAGGGCTTCATGCTTCCGGCAGTCAAGTCGATCTTCCCGGAAATGGGTCATATGATTGGATACGCGGTAACCGGCGTGATCACTGCGAATATGCCGCCGAGCGAGAATATGAGCGTGTCCCGTCTCGACTGGGTGGACACGATTCTGAGCGTCCCGGCGCCGCGCGTGCTGGTGCTGCAGGACATCGATTATCCAAATGTCATCGGCTCGTTCTGGGGCGAAGTGCAGGCGAACATACACGGTGCGCTAGACTGCGTTGGTACAGTTACGGATGGCGGTGTGCGCGACTTGGACGAGATGCGGGAGTTGGGATTCAATGCGTTTGCTACCGATGTTCTCGTCTCGCATGCTTACGTTCACCTCATCGACGTGGGTGTGCCCGTTACGGTCGGCGGCCTTAATGTGAATATGGGCGACATCATCCTCGGCGACCAGCATGGAGTTATGAGCATACCGTATGACATTGCCGCAGATGTTCCGGCTGCCGTGAAGCGAGTCGAAGACAGAGAGCGCGAGATGATCAGCCTCTGCCAATCTGAGGATTTCAGTGTTGATAGGCTGAAGGACCAGCTTCGCAAGATGTACGGCGGGTAGGTTTGTCAGGACGTTGGGCTAAGGGCGGTGGGAGAGACGCTCAAATCACAAGCAATTGACCATTGGTGCAGCGAGCCATTAGAGAGGGCGATATGCCGGGTGCGAAGGTAGCGTTCATACATGGGTTGTCCTCTGAAATTGTGGATGTCATAATCTCGCATACTCCGAAAGAGTGGATAACGGAGGTCGTACCTAGAGACGCATCACCGGAAGAGCAGAAAGCCCTTGTCGCTGACGCTGACTTCCTGATGGTGTATGGCGCGCCCCTGCAGGACGATGTTCTGCGGGCAGCGGAGAATGTCCGTCTGGTGCAGCTCCTCGCTGCCGGGTATGACAGGATGAATCTCCGCCTCATGACGGCGCTGGAAGTGCCGTGTGCGAACAACGGAGGGGCGAACTCGATTGCGGTGGCAGACCATGCGGTGCTCCTGATGCTTACGTTGTACAAGCAGCAGATGCACACTGATCCTGCCACACGGGAAGGGCGGTGGAGTGCGCCAATCACGGGAACCAACACATTTGAGATGGCGGATAAGCTTGTGGGCGTTCTGGGGATGGGCAACATCGGACGCAGGGTCGCGCGCAGAGTGCAAGGCTTCGACGCGCGTGTACAGTACTTCGATGTCAACCTGCTTGATGAAGACGAAGAGAGGGCATTGCATTTATCGCGCGTGTCGTTGGATGAACTTTTCCGAACGTCAGACATCTTGACCTGCCATACGCCTTTGACGTCGGACACTTATCATATAGTAAGCCGAGATCTGCTGGCGCTGATGAAACCGACGGCGGTGCTCATCAACACGAGCCGAGGACCTGTGGTCGATGAGGCGGCGCTGATAGATGCGCTACAAGAGCGCAGGATTGCGGGCGCGGGCTTGGATGTGTTCGAGCAGGAGCCGGTTGACCCTCAAAACCCTCTTCTGAAAATGGACAATGTGGTGGTAACGCCGCACGTTGCAGGAACGACCTGGAATACGTGGTTTCGGCGCGCTTCATTTGGATACGATAATATGCAGCGAGTGTGGAACGGTGAGGTGCCCCTCGCCGCCGTGCACGAGCACTAGATTCGGCGCTTAACCAATTCTGATCGATTAAAGCGGCTAACGAAATTTTGAAAAGTGAGGAAGATATGGAACCCGTCATCAAGAACTACGAAGGTCTGAGCAATCCGATCCTGGGACCTGAGGATGGAGTGCCTAACTATGTGATGTTGTATGTGCAGCATCCTCCGGGAGGCACAAGTCCGGGACATATCCATGAATGGGAGCACCAGGCTTTCATCACGGAGGGTGAGGGTGTGTTGTGGGTAGAAGGCAAAGAATATCCGATCAAGAAGGGTGATGCGGTGCTAGTGCCGCCTAACGTGAACCACCAGTTCCGCAATACGGGAAGCGCCACACTCAGCAGAGTAACGGTGAATCCGCTCAACTCGGTGGAGTAGCTCCGCAATTCAGGGAGGACCATAATGCCACAGATGAGCGGCGCGCAGGCGCTGGCATACCAACTCCGCTCTGAAGGCGTGGACACGGTGTTTACGCTGCCCGGCGTGCAGATAATGGCTGCCTTTGACGCAATGCATGAGGTGCAGAATGACATTAGGCTGATTCACACCCGGCACGAACAGGCGACCACCTATATGGCTGACGGCTATGCGAAAGTTACGGGGAAGGTTGGCGTTGCAATGGTAGTGCCCGGACCCGGCGCACTGAACGCGACGGCCGGACTCGGTACGGCGTTTGCCAGTTCGTCGCCTGTGCTGCTCATCTCAGGGCAGATTGCCAGCAACGCGCTGGGCAAGCGTCAGGGGCAGCTCCATGAGGTCGAAGATCAGCTTGACGTGTTCAAGCCGATAACCAAGTGGAACCATCGAGTGACACAGGTCGGTGAGATTCCTGAGGCGGTTCATGAAGCGTTCAGACAGTTGAATACGGGGCGGCCAAGGCCGGTCGAGCTTGAGGTGCCACCGGATACGCTGGCTGCAATCGGTTACGCGGACATTATCGAGCCGGAGATATACCTGTCTGCAACGGCCGACGCTTCGGACATCGAGAGGGCAGCCGAAATTCTGGCGCGCGCCAAGAAGCCTGCAATCATTGCGGGTGGCGGAACAATCATTGCGGGCGCGTCTGCTGAGTTGCGCGCCGTCGCTGAGTTTCTGCAGGCGGCTGTGATGACGACACAGCAGGGCAAAGGCATCATACCTGACGACCATGAACTGCTGGTGGGCGTGAATTACGCTATGGTAGAGCCTGTGAAGGATGTGCTGCCGGAGTGCGACGCTTTGCTTGCTGTCGGGACTCGGCTGCTGTTCAGGGTGTTTGAGCCTGAGAGTGTGCCTCCCGTAGTACACATTGATGCTGACCCCACAGAGATCGGGAAAAACCTGCCTACTGAGGTTGGCATTGTGGGAGATGCGAAGCAGGCTCTGATGCAACTCCTTGAACGGCTTCGCGCGGTCAGTGCGCCGAAGGAATCTCGCAGTCAGGAAATCGCGGCTTATAGAGAGGCTGCGGACGGTGAACTGAACGAGTTGGCGTCCGACCAGTTGCAGATGATTCAAGATATTCGAGGCGCGTTGGATGATGACGATATTCTGGTCAGCGGCATGACCAATATCGGGTACTGGAGCCACGTGGCGTTTCCGGTGAATGTGCCGCGCACTTATGTCACATCTTCGTACTTTGGGACGCTGGGTTACGCTTATCCAACTGCTCTGGGCGCGCAGGTGGGCAAACCCGACAAGCGCGTGGTTGCACTGTGCGGCGACGGCGGGTTCATGTACAACATTCAGGAGCTTTCGACCGCGGGGCGTTACGACATCAACGCGGTAGCGGTCGTGTTCAACAACCACGCATACGGTGCTTCAATGTGGGACCAGACCCACCAGTATGGCGGCAGGTTTATCGGTACTGACCTGAACAATCCGGACTTCGTGAAGGCGGCGGAAGCGTTCGGCGTCGTGGGAATGAGGACAGAACCTGATCGCATAGGAGATGCACTGCGTCAGGCATTTGCGGCGGAAGCACCGGTGCTGCTGGAAGTGGAGCTACCGAACATGATGCCGCCGTTCCAGATTGTGCGGTAAGGGCGGTGGATTGTAGGCGCTTAATTCCAGCACAAATGGAGCGTCGGGCTGAACACCGACGATATTGCTATAACAAGCAGGCGGGGATGACTGATTATAGTGTCCCCGCCTGCTTTTGTGCCGGTTTTGACTTGAGGAGCTAGAACGCGTCATCTTCTTCCGCAATTCGGTCAAAGTCGGCGTGAGTGTATGTACCGAGGCTGCGGAAGTTCAGCTCTGTGTAGTTCTTAATCCAGCGTAGAGAGACCTTGTAGGCTTTCTTATAGCGTTCTTCCTGCTCGTGGTATGCGGCGTGGGCGGCTTCATCGCCTGCCGGTACCAATGCTTTGTGGTGTTTGAGGATGTCGGCAAGTTCGTCCTGCATGAACTGTTTGGCGAGCACGAGGTCGTGTGCCTGCTCGGTGTCCTCGCATACCGCTTCATGGATGATTCGCTGCCCCATCTGTGCCACTGAAATACGTCCCGTGGCTAGGTCCTCCATCAGCGCGGGATGTACGCCGGGTTTGCCTTCCAGGCTGTCGATGCCCTTCGCTCCGCGCCCAGTGAGCCAGCCCTCGACATACTCGATTATCATGCGGGCGTTGCGACGCGAACCTTCCGCTGTTATGGGGCCTTCGGGCTTCTCGATGCTCACGAGATAGTTGTCAGGATCGGTCATCTCGTCGGTTGGATGCCAGTCGTCAGTAATGTATTCCCTGAACGGGTCGCTTGCGGTCTTCATGTGGAAGATGTGTGCGACCCAGCCACGCAGGAAGCCTTGCTGTGCTTCCCATACCTTGTCGGCGCGAATGGACGCTGCCGCAACTTGGTTCACTTCGTCGTCGCGGCTGGGGAGGGCGGTCGCCATGCCGCCGATGGGCACCGCGCCGCGCTTCAAGCATATTGCTACTAGCCTACGGAAGATGTTCGCTATGAAGTCGGTAGTCTTGATGTCAACGCCGAATCTGTCCGGCCAGACGAGATCGGGGTCGTTCATGATGTACTCGAGGATACTTGCTTTGAGATCCCAGCGGGCGGCATTCAGCCCTGCGGCATAGGGTCCCAATTCGTGCAGTAAGTCCTCCATGATGTACACGGCAGGCAGGGACTCGACTAGGAAGATGCCGCGAATCACGGCGTTCTCAGGGTAATCAAGGCGCTCGCGGCTGAAATCGAAGAAGTCGCGGTAGAGAGAAGCCTCTTCGATTACCTCGACCTTGGGCAGGTAGAAGTACAAACCCTGCCCGCGTTCCACCTGAGCTTTACCCCCGTAGGCGAATGTGAGCGCCATGCCAAGCAGAGTCGCGGATATAGGCTTGCCGTCCACCTTTAAGTCCGCCTCATCCAGATGCCAACCTCGCTCACGGTGCATGAAGAACGGGATGTCACCGTCTGCAATAGTGTATGTGCGGTTACGCGCGGGGTTATGGAATGATAGTGTGCGCTCGGTGATCCCAAGGCGATTGCGAGCAGCGTTCAGGGTGTCCACGAGTCGGTGGCCGCCTGAATCCTCGTCATCGTCGAGATAGCCGACTGCGCGTTCTCCTTCGGGCCCGGGGTTGACGGCGTTGATAGCCATGTTCGTGATGGATACAGGACCGGAAATCTCGATACCGGGCTGCCTCAGGTCGTCGGGGACTTCGGGCAC